>NZ_QTWU01000005.1:0-141537 GCF_003461285.1 Eubacterium sp. AF17-7
CTCCATCACTTATCATAGAATGTCTATTTACAGACTTTATTTCACAGACTCATATATATTCGTATTAGTATATATTCGTATTAGTATATATTCATATCTATGCTTATTATTAATTCTAATTCATAAATCTTTTATTTGATTAATGCTCAGAAGCTTTAGGATTATTATCTGTAGCATTGTTTTCAGAAGTTATTTCTTTCTGTTTATTTTTATTACTATTTGTATTTATACTTTCATTTTTAATTTTAGAATTATTACTTTTGGCATTATCTTTTTTGCTCTTGCTGCCATTGCCGTTTATAGCTTCTTTCTTTATTAATGCAATTAATTTTTTCTTAAATATAAGAGCTAAAAGAATTAACAATGATACAAGTGAAATAAGTATTCCGTAAACAAATCCACTAGGTGTATATTTAAATGTAACGGAGTGTGTTCCCTGTGATACATAAACACCCATTAATGAGCCGGAACATATAGCAATAGGTTTTACTTTGTTCCCGTCAACATATACTGACCAACCTTTGTCATATGGGATTGAAGTGTAAAGTAATCCGCTTGATGCAGCAGTTACAGAACCTTCAATTTTAGTATCTTTAAATGATTCGATAGTGTATGGCTGAGAATTTAATAATTCATAATCAACAGCCCATGCATCACTGTCAAAAGCATAACCATAGCATTCGGAAATTGCAGAACCATCTCCGGCTGTAATTGTAATTGTGCTTCCTTTCTCAACGGTACCGATATGGCAGATATAATTCTGCTGAGTTGATGAGAAAGATTGTGATGTTGTAACACCATCAGGTGTAGTAATATTGGCATTTAAAGTTTCAGCAGATGTAGGACAGTAGAAATATACATCCAAACTTGACGGTGTGACAGTTGGAATATTATTATCTGTTCCGTCGCTTGGAGCAAATTCTGCAGTAAATGAAGCTGTACTGTCTGACTGAATTTTATGGAATATTGTACTGCCACCGCTAATAGCTGTAGTTACAAAACTGTTTTGAATTGTAAATGGGTCACTACCTGATAAATCCCATTCAGACATTGTACTTGAGTTAATTACAAATCCAAGAGGAAGACTCTTTTCATATTTATAAATATTAAGTGTTGTCTGATTATTTCCATCAGCCATATAACTTGCTGATGATAAAAGTGAACTCTCTGTTGGGAAAGAAGTATCACCGGTAGAGTATTCATATCTTAATGAGAATAAAGCTGCTGTAAGTGGAGTAATTCCATATGATGAATAAGCGTTAAATGATGTCTGTAATCCGATAGAAGTAAAGTAATCCTGAATAGCTGCGGATGATACAGATGAGAAAGTAGAAATACTATTGTATTTGAACAATGCTCCATCATTACGTGTTCTATGTGATAACTGTTCGCTTCTATAGAACTTAACTCCATCAGCGTCAGCATCTTTCTTTGCAGCTTCATTTAACTGCTTGAAGGCTTCGTTACTTTCAACATAAGCATCCCTGTTAGAAGTACTTGGAATACCTGTAATAGTAAAATTAAGTATCAATTCTATGAAAATAATAGATCCAATTAAATAGGAAATTATAAATGATTTGTTCTCATGATATTTATACAATGCAATAAGTACAACGTAAATAACAAGGAATAATAAACTTGTGTAAATTATTTTTGTAATGTCTGTTGTTATTACTAAATCACTGAAAAAGTCAGCATTCTTGAACAATTCTTCTAATACAAGAATTAATAAAGCAGAGCCTGCAAAAGTAGCGGCTAAATGTTTTCCATTTATTTCTCTTATATGTAAAAATGCTTCATATGCCATAGTTACAATAAGAAAAATGTAAATAAATGATTCTCTACATGGAAGGCTGTTTGGAAAATGGAATCCATGCCATATGTAGTTTGGAATATTAAAACTAAAGCTTAAAAGGAAAATTAAAGCTAAAGCTGTTTTGCCAATTCGCTCTTTGATATTAATTTTTTTGCAGATTACAAATAATGGAACCAAAATAAATACTATGATAGAACAGTAGATATTAGGGTCATGTGGATACTTTAAATCTGCAACCGGAATTGCAAATAACGATCTGAATAACATATATAATACTGAAAAATATTCTTCAAGTTTTTCAGGAAAACTTGAGTCAGCAGATTTTGTTGTTAAAAGGTTAAAATATTCAGGAAGAACAACGCATGCTGCAAGTCCACCTGCTAATAATGAATATAAAGCAAAATCTTTAATTGCAATAAGGTGAGATTTAACTTTATTTATTTCTTCATCAAAATTACGAACTAATGATAAGTAAATGAAGTATAAAACACTGTAAATACATAACATAATTGCTATATAGTAATTAGAAAAAATTGTTAAAGCAAGAGAAATGCAGTACATTTTACATTTTCCTTCATTAACAAGTCTTTCAAGTCCAAGCATAATAAATGGAAGAAGGAACATACAGTCAAGCCACATAATGTTCCAGCTAAAAGCTGCAAAATATGCTGATAAAGCATAAAGCATACTAAATATCACAACGCTTAAGTCTTTATTACCAAATCTTTTTGAAAGATAGTATGCAGCTGAAAAACCGGCAAGTCCCATTTTAGCAACAATAAAGAAACTTACTGCATCTGAAATTGTTCCCGGTAAAAATAAAACTAAGAGATTGAACGGACTTGCAAGATAGTAAGCCGCAAGAGCTACAAAGTTCATACCACCACCAATTTCCCAGGTATAAAGAAGGCTGCCACCGGAAGATAATTTTTCTTTTAAAATATCTAAGTAAGGTGCATACTGATGATAACAGTCACTACGAAGGTACATTTGGTCTCCAAAAGGATAGACATCCTTAAAGTAGTAAACAAATAACATTGAAATTACAGGCAAAATAAAAGCAAGCAAATATAACTTGTTTTCATAGAACCATTTTGAGATTGAAAAATTTTTCTTGTTCATTTTTATTCTCCTTAAACATCCTCAATTCATTATATATTAATGTAAACACGAACCGATATAAATATTAAGTCCGCTTTACTTAAAAATAAATAATTTACTTATTATGTAATTGATAATTACCGTTAAAATCATGGCAAATATCTTAGTACGATATATATTGAAAGCCGCAAGCTGTGCTATTAATAACATTACTTCAGTCATGATAAGGGTGGCAAATCTTGCACACACAAATTTATTAAAGGAATGTAAAACATCCTTAATATTATCAAAACCCATTTTAAAAACCCATCGTCTGTTAGTCGAGAATGAAAATATCACGGCACATAACCATGACAATGCATTTGAAAACATAACGTTCATTCCAAGAACAGACAAAAATGCATAAACGCAATAATCTATAATAGCTGTAAATACGCCAAAAAAGATGTATGATATCATTTCATAACTTAAAAGACCATATAGGAACTGCCTTATTTCAGGATTTTTTATATGGCACAAAATAGCCTTGCGGATAACAATAATTGAATCTTTTACTTTCATAATTTATTATCCTTTTTATTATCTTTTATCTGTAAAATCGGGTGATTGGTAAAAAGTAATAAAATCACCGTAATAACTAACAATGATAATCATTAAACACAAAGACCATTTTACTATAAAATGTAAAAAAAGGAAAGACAAAAAGCCTGACAATCAATTGACTGTCAGGCTTTTAAATTTTAATTAATTATTTATTGTTATTTTTTTCTAATTCCTGCATTTTCATAGCTCTTACTTTTAATGGTAAGCCAAATAAAGTAATGAATCCGTCAGCGTCATGATGGTCATATAAATCACCTGTTGTAAATGATGCAAGACTTTCATTATATAATGAATATGGAGAAGTTGTTCCTGCTTTAATAATGTTTCCTTTGTAAAGTTTGAATTTAACTTCACCTGTAACATATTCCTGAGTTGATTCAACAAATGCCTGAACTGCTTCACGAAGAGGAGTAAACCATTTTCCTTCGTATACAATCTGAGCTAACTTGTTGCCCATATCTTTCTTTGTTTCCATTGTAGCACGGTCAAGAACTAATTCTTCCAGTTGTCTGTGAGCTTCCATAAGAATTGTTCCACCTGGAGTTTCATAAACACCACGTGATTTCATACCAACTACACGGTTTTCAACAATATCAATGATTCCGATTCCGTGTTTTCCACCAAGACGGTTTAATTCACGAATGATATCAGAAACTTTCATCTGCTTTCCGTTAACTGATGTAGGAACACCCTTTTCAAATGTCATTGTAACATATTCAGGTTCATCAGGTGCCTTTTCAGGAGAAACACCTAAAACTAAAAGATGTTCATAGTTTGGCTCATTTGCAGGATCTTCTAATTCTAAGCCTTCATGGCTGATGTGCCATAAGTTTCTGTCACGGCTGTAACTTTGATCTGTACCAAATGGAAGGTCAATTCCATGAGCTTTACAATATTCAATTTCAGCTTCACGAGAATCCATTTTCCACTTATCATCTCTCCAAGGAGCAATAATCTTAATGTCAGGAGCTAAAGCTTTGATACTAAGCTCGAAACGAATCTGGTCATTACCTTTACCTGTAGCACCGTGGCAAATAGCAACAGCACCTTCTTTTCTTGCAATTTCAACTAATCTCTTTGCAATGCCCGGACGAGCCATTGAAGTACCTAATAAGTACTTGTTTTCATATACGGCGTCAGCCTGAACGCAAGGAACAATATAGTCATCGCAAAATTCATCTGTAATGTCTTCTATATATAATTTAGTAGCACCTGAATATTTGGCTCTTTCTTCAAGACCATCTAATTCTTCACCCTGTCCACAGTCTACACAACAGCAAACTACATCATAATTATAATTTTCTTTTAACCAAGGGATGATAGCAGTAGTATCAAGTCCACCTGAGTATGCTAAAACAACTTTCTCTTTCATGTGATTCCTCCATTAATATTTTTACTATCTGATACTATACAACAATGATGTATAAAATGCAAGATAAAATTAAAAATGAGCTGTTTTATGCAAAATTTAAAGAATATATTGCATAATATACATAAAAGATGTATACTGAACCACGGACAAAAGAAAGAGAAATTAATAAATTTATATCTTTAATAAGAAAAGATAGGATTACAGTAACCAATCTTTGACATATATAAAGGAAAGGATTAAAATAAAAGTTACGGCAATTAAATAGGTAATTATAGAATTTAGTTAGTTTTTTACCGAATAAATAGAGGAGGCTGTTATGATAAAAGTAGGAATCATAGGTGCTACAGGATATGCGGGAGTAGAAATAGTAAGATTGCTTCAGCAGCATAAAGATGCAGAGGTTGTATGGTATGGCTCAAGAAGCTATATAGATAAGAAATATGCAGACGTATTTGCGAATATGTTTGAGATAGTTGATGAAAAATGTCTGGATGACAATATAGAAGAGTTGGCAGATAAAGTAGATGTAATATTTACAGCAACACCACAGGGATTATGTTCATCATTAGTTAATGAAGAAATATTAAATAAGGTAAAGATTATAGATTTAAGTGCAGACTTCCGAATTAAGGATGTTGCTACTTATGAAAAATGGTACAAGATAGAACACAAAAGTCCTGAATTTATAGATGAAGCTGTTTATGGATTATGTGAAATAAATAGGGAAAAGACAAAGGAAGCAAGATTGATTGCAAATCCGGGATGTTACACTACATGTAGCATTTTGTCAATATATCCTATGGTAAAAGAAGGATTAATTGATCCAAAATCAATTATTATAGATGCTAAATCAGGAACGTCAGGAGCAGGAAGAGGAGCAAAAGTTCCAAACTTATTTTGCGAAGTAAATGAAAACATAAAAGCTTATGGTGTAGGAACACACAGACACACACCTGAAATAGAAGAGCAGTTAGGATATGCTGCAGGCGAAGAAGTGCTTATAAACTTCACACCACACTTAGTACCAATGCAGAGAGGAATATTAGTAACTGCATACGCAAATCTCAAAAAAGAAGTTACATATGAAGAAGTAAAAGCAGTTTACGATAAATATTATAAAAAAGAACAGTTTATAAGAGTATTAGAAAACGAAACACCACCTGAAACAAGATGGGTAGAAGGAAGCAATTATGTAGATGTAAGCTTCAAAATAGATGAAAGAACAGGACGAATCATAATGATGGGAGCCCTTGACAACCTCATAAAAGGAGCAGCAGGCCAGGCAGTCCAAAACATGAATATAATATTTGGATTACCGGAAAACGAAGGCTTACAACAAGTACCAATGTTCCCATAAGTACAACTTATCGCCATTCTACTAACCATACAAAACATATTGGGCAAGCTAGCTTGCAAACAATATGTTTTGTATGGTTAGAGAAGCACGGCGAAAGCCGTGTTGTACATCGGAACGAAGAGACGATGTGAAAAGAATGGCGAAAGCCGGGGAATCACAAATGTAAACACAGCGAGATGAAAGTTGCAAAGCAACTGGAATCGAGCTGAATATGGATAATCAAAAGGGCAAGCTAGCTTGCAAACAATATGTTTTGTATGGTTAGAGAAGCACGGCGAAAGCCGTGTTGCACATCGGAACGAAGAGACGATGTGAAAAGAATGGCGAAAGTCAGGGAATCACAAATGTAAACACAGCGAGATGGAATCTGCGAAGCAGATGTAAAATTTGGAGGCAATATAATGAAGAAAATAAAAGGCGGCGTAACAGCACCACAGGGCTTTTCAGCAATGGGCTTAAACGCAGGAATAAAAAAAGATAAAAAAGACATGGCAATGATATACAGTGTTGTACCTTGTACAGCAGCAGGAACATTTACAACAAATCAGGTAAAAGCAGCTCCCGTAAAATGGGATCAGAAAATGATATATGAAAACGAATTTTCACAGGCAGTTGTATGTAACAGCGGAGTAGCTAACGCATGCACAGGTGAAGAAGGCATGAAATACTGTGAAGAAATGGCACAGGAAACAGCAGCAATGCTTGGGATTAACAAGGAAAGCGTATTAGTTGCATCTACAGGTGTAATAGGAGCTCAGCTTCCTATGGATAAAATTGTAAACGGAATAGGAATGCTCGTACCTACATTAGATGCAAGTTTAGAAGGTGGACATTTGGCAGCGGAAGCAATAATGACAACAGATACAGTACCAAAAGAAGTAGCAGTTGAATTAATGATAGGTGGCAAGAAGGTTACAATTGGTGGTATGTGTAAAGGATCAGGAATGATTCATCCAAATATGTGTACAATGTTAGGATTTATTACAACCGATGTTAACATTTCAAAAGATTTATTATATGAAGCATTAAGTAATGATATAAAAGATACATTTAACATGATTTCTGTAGATGGAGATACATCCACAAATGATACAGTATTATTACTTGCAAATGGATTAGCAGAAAATAAAAAGATTACTGAAAAGAACAAAGACTATTATAAATTTGTAGAAGCATTACATGAAGTAACAGTAACTTTATCAAAGAAGATTGCAGGAGACGGTGAAGGGGCAACAGCTCTTTTAGAAGTAAAAATGATTAACTGCGAATCAAAAGAACAGGCAGTTACATTAGCGAAATCTGTAGTTACATCAAGTCTTGTAAAAGCAGCAATTTACGGACATGATGCAAACTGGGGAAGAATCTTATGTGCAATGGGATATTCAACAGCTAAATTTAATCCTGATAGTGTAGATATTTATTTTGAAAGCAAAGTTGGAAAATTAAAAATAGTTGAAAATGGTAGAGCAACAGATTACAGTGAAAAGATGGCTACAAAGATTTTGTCAGAGCCTGAAGTTACAACAATTGCTGATGTGAAAATGGGAGATTGTGAAGCAACAGCATGGGGATGTGATTTGACTCATGAATATGTATCAATTAATGCAGATTACAGAAGTTAAAAAAGCAATTAATAATAAAAAAAGGAATAGAGAAAGAAGGATAGGCAGGCCATGATTATGAAGGGATCAAAAGAACTTGAGATGGAAAAATGGATTGAAAAAGGAAATGTATTAATTGAAGCGTTACCTTATATTCAGAGATTTAGCAGAAAAATTATTGTTATTAAATACGGCGGAAGTGCTATGCTTGATGAAAACTTTATGCAGAGTGTAATACAGGATATTACTCTTTTGAAATTAGTAGGATTTAAGCCAATCATCGTTCATGGTGGAGGTAAAGCAATAAGCGGTTTTGTTAATAAGCTTGGAATGGAGCCAAAATTCATAAACGGATTAAGAGTAACAGATGAAGATACATTAGAAGTTGCGGAAATGGTCCTTAATAAAGTAAATAAACAACTTGTTCAGATTGTGGAACAGCTTGGCGTAAAAGCAATCGGAATAAGTGGTAAAGACGGTGGCATGCTTAATGTTAAAAAGAAATATTCACAGGGTGAAGATATTGGATATGTAGGAGAAGTAACAAAGGTAAATCCGGATATCCTTTTAGATTTGATAGAAAAGGATTTCCTTCCTATTGTATGTCCGATAGGATTGGATGAAGATTTCCACGGATATAATATTAATGCTGATGATGCTGCAAGTGCAATCGCAGAAGCAGTAAATGCAGAAAAATTGGCATTCCTTACAGATACAGAAGGTGTTTATATGGATAAGGATGATCCAAATACAGTTATTTCTGAAATGACAGTATCTGAAGCAAAAAATTTGATTGAGGATGGAACTATTCAGGGAGGAATGCTTCCTAAGATTAATAACTGTATAAATGCTATTAACAATGGCGTTTCACGAGTACATATTTTAGATGGAAGAATTCCACACTGCTTATTACTTGAAATATTTACAAATAAAGGTATCGGAACAGCTATTTTAGCAGATGACCAGGAAAAATTTGGGAATGAATAGAAAACAAAATGAAGAGAGTTTTTCTATAAATATTTCCTATAATTAGCCAACAATCAAAGGATGTGGCAATATATTTATACAAGGAGAAATGAAATGACAGCTCAGGAATATATGGATAAAGCAGAGCAATTTTTAGTACATACATACAACAGATTTAAAATTGTAATAGAAAAAGGCGACGGAGTATATTTGTATGATGTAAATGGAAAGAAATATTTGGACTTTGCAGCAGGAATTGCTGTATTTGCATTAGGATATAATAATAAAAAATATAATGATGCATTGAAAGCGCAGATTGACAAGGTAATACACACTTCTAATTTATATTACAATGTACCGGCAATTGAAGCAGCACAAAAAGTTGTTGAGGCAACAGGTCTTAAAAAAGTGTTTTTCACAAATAGCGGAACAGAGGCAATTGAAGGTGCTATAAAAATGGCTAAAAGATATGCGTATGATAGGGACGGTCATGCAAATCATGAAATTATAGCTATGAACCATTCTTTTCACGGAAGAACATTAGGAGCGTTGGCAGTTACAGGAAATGCACATTATCAGGAACCATTTGGACCTATGATTGATGGAATAAAATTTGCTGAGTACAACAATCTTGAAAGTGTTGAGTCATTAATAACTGATAAAACATGCGCGATTGTTTTAGAAACACTTCAGGGCGAAGGCGGAATATATCCTGCAGATGAAGAATTTATCAAAGGAATAAGAAAGCTTTGTGATGAAAATGATATAATAATGATTTGTGATGAAATTCAGTGTGGAATGGGACGAACAGGTAAAATGTTTGCTTATGAACATTATGGAATTAAACCGGATATCGTTACAGTAGCAAAAGCATTAGGTTGTGGTGTTCCTGTTGGAGCATTTGTTGCAGGAGAAAAAACATGTAATTCATTAGTACCGGGAGATCACGGAACTACATATGGTGGAAATCCATTAGCTACTGCAGCAGTTTCTACGGTATTTGATTTATTTAAAGAAGAAAAAATCGTAGAAAATGTAAATAAAGTTGCTCCATATTTGGAAGAAAAATTGGATGAAATAGTTAAAGATTTTGACAATGTAACTGCAAGAAGAGGAAAAGGATTTATGCAGGGACTTGTCCTTACAACACCTGTAGGAGAGACAGTTAATAAGGCTATTGAAAATGGTTTATTAGTAATTTCAGCCGGAAGCGATGTACTAAGAATGGTGCCACCGCTTACGATTACAAAAGAAAATGTTGATGAAATGATTGAAATATTAAGAAAGTCATTAGTATAAAAATTTCAAAACCTCACATAATACTTCAAGAGGGAGGAAAGTATTATGTGGGGTTTTATTATTGCATTAATTTCAGGAGCTCTAATGAGTATTCAGGGAGTTTTTAATACGAAAGTAACGGAAAGTTCAAGTATGTGGGTCGCAAACAGCTGGGTACAGTTTACAGCTTTAATTGTCTGCATAATTGCATGGTTTGTAACAGGCAGGGAAAGTATGACTGCAATATTTAATGTAGAACATAAATACATGCTTCTTGGTGGAACTATAGGGGCAGTAATTACATGGACAGTAATTAAAAGTATGGATAATCTTGGCCCGGCGCAGGCTGTACTGATAATTGTTATTTCCCAGATTGTTGTTGCATATCTGATAGAAGTTTTTGGAATATTTGGAGTGGAAAAGGTACCTTTTGAATGGAGTAAATTAGTGGGAGTTGTTTTAGCCGTTGTGGGTATATTTATATTTAAAAAATAAAGTGAGCATATAAAGTAGATTAATATTAAATAAAATCAATAAAATCAGGTATTTGGATATTGCGATTTGAAATTTTATTAGGTATTATTATTGTGTACGTTTAAGGGAAACTCCGTAAAAAGGAGGAAAAATGTACAGAATATTAAATAAATTAAGTTATTTTACAAAGAATGTAAGCATTGTAGTGTTGATGATATGTGCAGGTATTATTTTAACGGGATGCGATGATTCTAAGGAAATAATGATTAACGAAGAAACAATTGAAGAGAGTTATGAATATACAGAAAATAAAAATCATATTTATGTATATTTAAGTGGAGAAGTTGAAAGCCCGGGTGTTTATAAATTAGAAAATGAAGCAAGATTATATCAGGCAATAGAGTTAGCAGGGGGCATGACAAAAAATGCCCAGAAAGAATATTTAAATCTTGCAGAGACAGTATATGATGGACAACAGATTCATATATTGTCTAAGAAAGAATATAAGAAAAGTCAGGAGCAGGACACTGATATTGTGCAGAATACAGATAGTGATAATGCTTTGATAAATATTAATACAGCGACACCTGAAGAACTACAGAGTCTTTCAGGAGTAGGTGAAACAAGGGCTAAGGCTATAATAGAATACAGGGAGAAGAATGGAAAGTTTCAGACAATAGAAGACATAAAGAATGTGTCAGGAATTGGAGATTCTACTTTTGAAAATATACAAAATGATATAACTGTAAATTAGAAGAAGAGGTATAAATGAAGGTTTTAGTGGTAGATGATGAGAAATTAATTGTTAAAGGAATCAAATTTAGTCTTGAACAGGACGGAATGGATGTTGATTGTGCATATGATGGTGGAGAAGCTATAGAGAAAATCAGAGAGAATATATATGATATGGTTTTACTTGATTTAATGCTTCCGATATTTGACGGGTATGAAGTGTGCCAACAGGTGCGTGAATTTTCAGATGTTCCAATAATTATGCTTACGGCTAAAGGCGATGATATGGACAAAATATTAGGACTTGAATACGGTGCAGATGATTATATCACAAAACCTTTTAATATTTTAGAAGTTAAGGCCAGAATCAAAGCAATAAACCGAAGAAATACGAAGAAGGCACCTAAGGCTGTGGAAAAGCCAAAGGTTATTGTAAGTGGTGATATGAAGCTAGATTTAGAAGATAAGAGATTATTTATCGAAGGAAAAGAAATAAATGTAACGTCAAAAGAATTTGATTTGTTAGGACTTTTAGCGACAAATGTTGGAAAAGTTTACAGCAGAGATGAATTGTTAAGATTGGTATGGGGAACTCATTTCCCGGGAGATGCAAGAACAGTAGATGTTCATGTTAGAAGATTAAGAGAAAAAATAGAAAAAAATCCTGCCCAGCCACAGTACGTACATACAAAATGGGGAATGGGATACTTTTTCCAGGGTTAAATAAATGAAGAAGATAGTAGATAAATTTGTAAATGTTATTACAAGTATGAGATTTAAAGTATTTGTAATAACATTTATTGCGATTATAATACCGGTTATTGTATCGAATTTTTTAATTGGAAAGATGGCGGTCAATAACTATTCAGAACAAAGATTTGAAAAATTTAAAACACAAAATTATATACTTAGAAACTGTATATTAAGCGAAAATTATATGGACAACCAGGATTCTGAAATTGCTGAGGCAGAAATGTCGCAACTTGCTACAGGATTTGAAGGAAGAGTTGAAGTTATAAATAGTGACTATATTATAATAAAGGACAC
Organism: Eubacterium sp. AF17-7; assembly: GCF_003461285.1. NCBI lineage: Bacteria > Bacillati > Bacillota > Clostridia > Eubacteriales > Eubacteriaceae > Eubacterium > Eubacterium sp. AF17-7. The sequence continues at coordinate 12,348 of NZ_QTWU01000005.1, forward strand.
ATATAATTCAGACGAAGGAAAAACAAATATTTCTTCAAGTGTTATAAAGGCAATGACAGGTGATGAAGTATATAATTATTATGAGGAGCAGGAATATGTTGAATATGTACTGCCCATAATGTCTACTGTTACAGATGTAAATGGTAACAGTCAGACTAAAATACTTGGAGCAATGTATACAAGATATTCAACAACAGCATTTAAGGAATTTTATTACACAATACTTAACTACATAGTTGTTATTGATTTACTCTTGGGAGTATTTGCATTGATAATGTCATGGATTTGTTCAAGAATATTAGTTAAGCCTATTAAGAGTATAGAAGAGTCTATTGAACGTATTTCAACCGGAAATTTGAAGGCGAATATTGAAGAAAAAGGTGAGACGGAAGTTAAAAACATAATCAGGGAATTTAACCAGATGGTTGAAATAATTGCTAAGCAGGATGAGTCAAGACAGCAATTTGTTTCAAATGTATCCCATGAATTAAAGACACCAATAACTTCAATGAAGGTTCTTGCGGATTCTTTAGTAGGTCAGGAAAATGTGCCGGAAGAATTGTATCAGGAATTTTTGACGGATATAGCAAAAGAAATTGACCGTGAAAATGATATAATAACAGATTTGCTTAATCTGGTAAGAATGGACAGTGGAAATGATAAACTTAATATTTCAACAGTAAATATCAATGAACTTGTTGAAAGCACTTTAAAGAGATTAAGACCTATAGCAGAAGTAAAAAATATTGAAGTTGTGCTTGAAAGTTTCAGACCTGTAATGGCAGATGTAGATGAAGTCAAATTTAACATGGTTGTAACTAATTTAGTTGAAAATGCCATTAAATATAATGTGACTGACGGATGGGTAAGAGTATCGCTAAATGCAGATCATCAGTATTTCTATCTCAAAGTTGCAGACTCAGGAATTGGAATCGAAGATGACCAGCAGGAGCATATTTTTGAAAGATTTTTCAGAGTTGATAAGGCAAGAGCAAGAGAAACAGGTGGCACAGGACTTGGTTTGTCAATAACTAAAAATATTATATTGCTTCATGAAGGTACAGTTAAAGTTCATAGTAAAGAGGGAGAAGGAACTACATTTACAGTTCGTATTCCATTAAAGTATATTGAACAATAAAGATTGAAACGTGGTGTTTAATAAAATGAACAGATATAAGAAAATAATATGCAGCATTCTTGTGTGTGTACTTATGGTTACAGCGGTAGGATGTGGAAAAACAAAAAATAGCAGCACAAAAAGATATGATGGGAATTATATTTTTTATGTTAGCCGGGACAAAGATAAACTTGAAAATGAACAATATAAAACAAAGAGTTCAGATACCTTAGAACAGGTAGATGAAATGATAAAGAAGTTAACCGGTAAAGCCATTCCTAAAAAAGTAATTGTAAACAGTTACAATCTTTTGGATGGAATTTTAACATTGGATTTTAGTGAGGAATATCTTGAAATCAGCAAGGATGAAGAAGTGTTAATAAGAGCAGCAGTAGTTCTTACTTTAACTCAGATTGAGTCTGTAGATTATGTTGCATTTACCGTTAATGACAGTGCGTTGACAAGAAGAGATGGAACTATTATAGGAAATATGCAGGCCACTGATTTTGTGGATAATTATGGTAGTGATAATAACATTGTATTTTCAACAAGATTTATTCTCTATTACGGAAATGAAGATAGTTCTAATTTAAAAGAATGTGATGTTATGGAAAATTATACAGGAGAAGAATCTAAAGAAGAATTTATTGTAAAGAGACTAATAGAAGGTCCGGATGAAAAGGAATACAATAGAATTTTTTCAAAAGATATAAAGTTAATCAGCGTTATGACTACTGATAATATCTGTTATGTAAATTTCAATTCAAATTTTCTGACAGAACAGATAGTTGGTTCTCCTGAACTTGCAATATATTCTATAGTAAATTCATTATCAGAACTTAACTATGTTCATAAAGTTCAGATAATGGTAAATGGAGATACAAATGTAAGTTTTAAAGGAGTGAAGTTAGACAACGCTTTCATTAGAAACTTAGATTATATTGAAAATGAAACAAAAGAAGGAGAATAGCTATTAAAAGACCAATATTAACAATAACATTGGCTTTTGTACTTGGAGAGGTGATAGCTATATATGCACAGGCAGCATTGTTATTTGTAACAGTGCTGCTTGTTTTGCTTTCATTTATTTTACTACTATTTAAAAACAGGGAGCAAAAGATTGAAAAGGTAATGTTAATGACATTAAGTTTATGCTTTATGGTTGTTGGATATTTGATTACTGAGGGAGAACTTTCTAAAAAGAAATCAATAGATGAGATGAATGGACAAACAATCGTTGTTAATGGAGAAATTTTACAGATAACAGACACAAAATATGGATTTAGATACAAAATAAAAACAACGATAGAGAATTTAGCAGAAAATAATAAAAGAAATTTGAAAAAAATAAAGGATGTAAATTTGATTTTTGAAACGAAAGAAGAGTTATCTGTATCTATCGGCAACAATGTTAAATGCAAAGGCATAATTAATAGATTTGACAAAGCACGAAACAAAGGAAATTTTGATTCAGACAAATACTATCAGTCTCTTGGAATGTATGGAGAAATAGCAAATTGCAGTGTAGAGATAACTTCTAATGAGACAAACCTTATAAAACAGAGATTATATGATTTGAAGAAAAGTTATACAAGGCAACTTAAAAAGATTTGCAATGATAATAACGTAGGTGTTTTTAAGATATGTAACCTGGAAAACGGAGGGATTATACAGGGAATTTTGCTTGGTAATAAGAATGATATTAATGACGATATTAAGTCACTATATCAAATGAATGGAATTTCACATATTTTGGCAATTTCCGGGTTACACATTTCATTAATCGGCTTGTTTGTGTATTCATTAATTAGAAAGAAACTTAAATTTATACCGGCAGCGTTTTTTTCAATTTCAATTATCTTGTTATTTTCAATGATGACCGGATTCGGGGTGGCGACAGTAAGGGCAACAATTATGTTTATAATGAATATTGCCGGCGAAGTTTTGGGACGAAAAAATGATAGGATAAATGCGATAGCGTTAGCATTTTTACTTATTGTATGCAGTAATCCGATGGTAATAATAAACAGTGGATTTCAAATGTCATTTGCGGCAATAATAGGAGCGAATTTTGTATGGAAAATAACAGAAAAATTTATGGATATAAAAGGAAAAAGGTGGAGTGCATTTGGATTTAGCTTGTGCATCACTATTGTTATGAACCCTATTATAGCCTGGAATTATTATCAGATACCAATGTATTCAGTACTACTAAATTTAATTATTGTTCCATTAATGGGAATCGTTATAGCGAGTGGATTTGTGGGACTATATTCTTCATATTTGTTTGTAATTATTGGAAAGATAACTATTTTGCCGGCGTGTCTAATTATAAAGTTGTATGGTTTGTTATGCACGATAGTAGAGCATATTCCATTTTATAATATGATATGTGGCAAACCCAATATATTTGTGGTTATAATTTATTATTGTACGATTGCAGGCATGTGCATAGGAATGAAAATATATCTAAAGAAAAGTGAGGATAAGGAGAGTAAAAAGATAATACCAAAAACAGGGCAAATTGTCGAAAGCAAAAAGAGTAAGAAAGCAAAAAAGAGAAAAATTTTCATTAAAAAAATTATATTTGTTTTTGGAAGTTTCATAATAATAACGATAAGTTTATTTGTGCATATATTTACGGGATTTGAAGTTAATTTTCTTGATGTAGGGCAGGGAGATGGAATTGCGATTCGGACACATGATGCTTTTATAACTGTTGACGGAGGAAGCAGTGATGTTAAAAATGTAGGGAAGTACAGAATAATTCCGTTTATTAAATACAAAGGAATAAGGGCGATTGATTATGCAATAATCAGCCATCTTGATAATGACCATGTAAGTGGGGTAAGAGAGCTTTTAGAACAGTCAGACAACGGAGGAATAAAGGTCAGAAATATAGTATTGCCAAAGCTTTTAAATAAAGACGATGAATATGTGGAGATGGAGAAATTAGCCCATGCAATGGGTGTAGAGGTGCTTTATTTGAAAAATGGTGATTCAATAGAGGCAGGGCCATTAAAAATTAAATGCATAAATCCAGATATTAAAAATCAAATGGATGACAAAAATGATAACAGCACTGTACTTGATGTAAAGTATAAAAATTTTTCAATGCTTTTAACAGGAGATATAAGCAGTGAGGTAGAAAATAATATTGAAAAAAATTTGGCACAAAAATATACAGTATTAAAGGTTCCACACCATGGGTCAAGGTTTTCTTCTTCAGAAAAGCTGTTAAGCAAGGTCAGTCCCAAATACAGCGTGATTTCATGCGGTGAGGGAAATAGCTATGGACATCCTCATATAGAAACCATAGATAGATTAAATATGCATAATACAGAAATATTGCGAACAGATTTAATTGGCGAGATTGACTTTAGGATGGAGTGATAGATTTTATGTGCAAAATGAAATCGAATGTTAAAAAGAGATTTGCTAAATATTATCAGTAATAATACGATAATCCAAAGTAAAATGAACCGACTATTTAGAAGAATTGTTTGTGAAGCATAAATATGTTATAGAAAATGAAAATCTTTTCCGTAAAAAAATAAAAATATGATACATTAGAATAAAATAGATGAATGGAATGAATTTCTGTGCTAAAATTATTTGTGCATTTAATTAAGTAATAAGGATATAAGAAATAAAAATGAAAACATTATCAGAAGATATAAAGACAGGAAAGTTTAAAAGAGTTTATTTGCTATGCGGTGAAGAAGAGTATCTTGTTAAAAATTATAAAAATCAGCTTATTCAGGCAATAAATGGTGGAGATACCATGAATTCTAACTTTTATGAAGGAAAGGGTCTTAATGTAAAGGAAATTATCGACGTGGCTGAAACAATGCCGTTTATGGCTGAATATCGATTAGTAGTGCTTGAAGACACAGAGATGTTTAAGTCAGGTGGAGATGAACTTGCTGAATATGTTAAGTCAATTCCTGAAAGCACAATTATGTTGTTTGTAGAAAGCAATATAGATAAGAGAAGTAAATTATACAAAGCAGTAAAGGCAAGTGGATATATTTGCGAAATGACAAGCCAGACAGAAGGTGATTTGAGTGTATGGGCTGCCAGATTATTTGCAAATGCAGGAAAACGTATAACAAAAGCAAATATGATGTATTTGCTTCAAAAAGTAGGAACGGATATGGAAACATTGTCCACTGAGATAGAAAAGTTAATCTGTTATTGTATGAAAACAGACGTAGTTGATAAAGATGCAATAGATGCAGTATGCGTAACTCAGATGTCTGTCAAAATATTTGATATGATTGATGCCATTTCTACAAAGAATCAGAAAAAGACGCTTGATTCATATTATGAACTCATAGCAGCTAAGGAACCACCGATGCGTATTTTGTATATGATTACAAGACAATTTAATCTTATGCTACAGGCAAAAGATTTATCAAATCAGGGCATGGGTAAAAATGATGTGGCAAAAGCCATGGGAGTTCAGGCGTTTATAGCAGGGAAAAGCATACAACAGGCAAGAAACTTTCAAATGAGAGAACTTAAGGACGGGTTAGCTGAAAGTATAAAAACAGAGCAACTTATAAAGAGAGGGGCTATGGATGAAAATATTGGAGTAGAAATGCTGTTAATTAAGTATAGTAAAAAAGAAGAAAAAAAGAAACGAATTTAACAAAAAGAGCATTGAGTTAGTGATTAAAATCAAAACACAATGCTCTTTCTTGTGACTGAGTATATAATATGAATAAAAGCCGAAACTTTTTGAAATAAGCTTCGACTTTTATTTTGTTTTATAAAACTAAATAGAAATACGGATTTACAGAGAGTATTTCACACTCTCAAATATTCTTACATAATTTTTCTAAATAATTCTATAAAGTCATCAACACTTGCATCTTTAGGATTTCCAGGTGCGCAAGCATCTGCAGCAGCAGACTTGGCAAGGAAAGGTAAATCATCTTCTTTGATTGCATCAAGCTTTGAAGGAATTCCTACATCAGTTGACAATTGCTTAACGGCATCAATTGCTGCTTTTCTGTATTCATCAGTTGACATTTCATCAACGCCTTTAACACCCATTGCACGGGCAATTTCACGATATTTCTCACCGGTACATTCCTGATTATATTCCATAACAATAGGGAGCATCATGGCACATGCAACACCGTGAGGAGTGTCATAAACAGCACCTAAAGTATGAGCCATTGAGTGAGCAATTCCAAGCCCTACATTTGAAAATCCCATTCCGGCAATGTACTGACCTAGAGCCATTCCTTCACGACCCTCCTTAGTATTTTCAACTGCGCCTCTAAGAGATTTGCTAATAATTTCAATAGCCTTTAAATGGAACATATCTGTCATTTCCCATGCAGCCTTTGTTGTGTAACCTTCGATGGCGTGAGTAAGGGCGTCCATACCGGTAGAAGCTGTAAGTCCCTTTGGCATTGAAGACATCATATCAGGATCTACGATAGCGATAATTGGCATATCATGTGGGTCAACGCATACAAATTTACGTTTTCTTTCAATATCTGTAATAACATAATTAATTGTAACTTCAGCAGCTGTTCCTGCAGTAGTAGGTACTGCAATAATAGGAACACAAGGCTTTTTAGTAGGCGCTACGCCTTCAAGACTTCTTACATCTTCAAATTCCGGATTTGCAATAATTATTCCGATTGCTTTTGCTGTATCCATTGAAGAACCACCACCAATTGCAATAATGTAATCAGCTTTAGAATCTTTAAAAGCCTGAACACCATGCTGTACATTTTCGATTGTTGGGTTAGCTTTGATATCTGAATATATTTCATAAGCCAAGTCGTTTTTATCTAAGATATCTGTAACCTTAGATGTAACGTTGAATTTGATTAAGTCAGGATCTGAACATACAAAAGCCTTTTTGAATCCGTGAGCCTTTGCTTCTGTTGCAATTTCGTTAATTGCACCTGAACCGTGATAAGATGTTTCATTTAACATTATTCTGTTTGCCATATTAAAATCTCCTTTCAATATTTTGTAAAAGTTAATTAATATGATGTCAGGGTGAGCTCTAAGGTCTTTTACCTACTTATGAGCAAACGCATGTGGGCTTGAACCTTTTGACGCTGACATCTTAATATATAACTAATGTTAATAACATAACATGTTAGTTCTTAAAGTATTAATAATTATCTTACGAATTGATTCCTATAGTCCTTCGGGCTAAGACCTGTATTCTTCTTAAAAATAACAGAAAAATATGCAGGGTCATGAATTCCTATTTTATCAGATATTTCAAATGTTTTAAGGTTTGTATTTGCTAAGAAATCCTTAGCCATACTGATTCTAAGCATTGTAATGTAACTTACAATTGAATGACCACATTCTTTTTTGAAAGTTCTGCTTAAATAGGATTCATTAGTGTGAACATTTTGTGCGATAAGCTCAAGTGACAAATCGTCAGCAATATGTTCTTTGATGTATATAATTGTTTCCTCTATGAAAGAACTATATTTTTTAGAGGACTGGGTTAATTGTTTTTTTACATCATCTATAAGATTTCTGACAGTTTCTTTTAACTGGAAGAAATCTGAAACTGAATTTATTTTATTTATATATTCATCTTCTGTAGGAAGAGTATTACTTTTAAGCATTACTCTATAGCAAATAAGATAAATTTGAGTGCAGATGCTTCTAACAGTATTTTCATCAGAAAAATTGTTTTCAAGTTTATTAAATATAGAGCCTAAAATATCTGAAGCAGATTTAAAATCTAACTGTATAACTGAGTTTTCAAAATCGTGTAGCAGTAAATTAATATCCGCAGAAAAGGTTTCTTTACCTGCAACGTAATCACTGGAGAATTCAACAACATGGGCAGAGGAATAAAAATTTAATGATAACGCTAATATTGCCTCTGAAACAGCTGTTGAAAAATCACGTGCACTGTGATGATAACCGCTTATACCCGCATTTACATTTAATGATGTAAACTTTTTAAATGAAGAAACGATTGTGTTGCAGTTATCAATTATTGCTGATGTATCTTCATTTTCATAATCAAAATATACATTTATAATAAGATTGTTATATCTAAAGCAATAACTGTTAAGCTTGTTGTCGATTATTATATCTTTTAACGTTCCAACCATTGACATATCGTCCGGTAATTGAAATGCAGCTACATAATAATTGTTTAAATTAATATCAAAGTCCGATAGCTTGTTTAAGGAATCATCAGGTACAACGTGGTCTGTAAGTTCCTGAAAAAATTGATCCTTAAGAAATGCCTGCTCACTTTTACTAATAGAAGATTTAGATTCAATTAGTTTTTTCGCAACATTTTGAACTGCATTTATTACATCTGTTTTTGCAGCCGGTTTTAACAGGTATTCTGCAACATTATACTGAATTGCAGAACGTGCATATTCAAATTCTGAATATCCTGAAAGTATGATAACAGATATTTCAGGGTGATTTTCATAAATGTATTTAGCAAGTCCGATACCATCAAGAGAAGGCATTCTTACATCAGTTATTACAATGTCAATAGGAGTACTTTCGATTATTTCAATAGCCTCTGTTCCGTTCTTTGCTGTTGCCGAAACAACACAATCATATGTCTCCCAATTTATATATTCAGAGAGGCCTTTTCTAAATATAGATTCATCGTCTACTATTAATAAGTGAAAAATCATACTATCACACCTTTCTTATTTTTCACATGGAATTTTAAATGAAATAGCTGTCTTTACCATAGGAGTACTTTCAATATGTAAGGCACATTCAGGACCATACATTAATATTAATCTCCGATTTAGGTTACGAAGACCAACGTGGGTATGCCCTTTAGATGTACCTGATTCTTTAGATGAAGGTGCCTGGTTATTAAAATCAGGGATTTCATTAAATCCAATACCATTATCTTCAATTGAAATATGAAGATATTCATATTTTTCGTATAAGTAAATGTTTAGTTCACCTGAACTTTCTTTTGGTTCAAGACCATGAACATAAGCATTTTCAACAAGTGTCTGTATACAAAATACAGGAACTTTATATGAATCAAGACCTGCATCAATATGAAAGTTGATGCTTATTCGGTCTTCAAATCTAATTCTTTGTAAGTAACTGTAAAATTTGACATATTTTAATTCTTCTGAAAGAGGTATTGCAAAGTCATTTTTAGATTTTACAGTTGCTTTTAATAATTCTCCAAGAGCAATCGTCATATCATAAATTTCATTGTTATCAGACATCTCAGCTTTCCATGCAATAGCATTAAGTACATTAAAGAGAAAGTGAGGATTAATCTGAGATTGCAATGCACGTATTTCAGAATCCTTTAACAATAACTTTTGTTCCGTAATATCTTCGTGGAAGGAATGAATCTCATCCAACATATAGTTAACTGATAATTGGAGAGAATAAAATTCTTCGTATTTTTCAAGCCCGTTTATATTTCCTGAGTAATCTCCCTGCGCAATTCGATTTACATAATTAATCATTAAGGAAATAGGCTGTGTGATTAGTCTGCTTATTCCAAATGCAAATATTAAAACAATAATTATAATTGATATGATTGCAATAATATATGGCAAAAGAATATTGTAAATCTGATGTTCTATCTGACTGACAGGGGCAAGTACAGCAGCGTTGATGTTAATAGACTCCATTTCATTTGACAAAACAAAGTAATCGTCAGAATCAAATTTAACAGAGGATATTTTCAATGCATCAATTGCATTAATCTGTTTATGTATTGATGATAATTTAGTTGATTCAGCATTATATTTAAAACCCGACATAACTTCTAAATCATCATTGTATATAAATATACGCCAATCGTTAGAAACATATTGACTAAGGGAGAACATCCATTCATTAATGTTAATTGAAATAAGAATATCGCCAATCTGCTGACCATTATTTGAACTGTATATTGTCTTTATAAAATAAATGCAGTTTGAATCATTAAAGGTTCTAAATGAAAGTGAAGGAGAAGGAGATGTAAGAGAATTGTAAATCCTTCTATTCATAATTAATGAAGAATTTGTTTCATTTTTTGAAACATGAACCTGCTTTCCGCGTTTGTTATAAATATAAACTGATTCAAGATAACTTTTTTCCCACAAATTATTCATGATAAGGGAAGAAGTTATCTGTTTTGCAGTAGTAACCGAATTAGTTGAGTCAGCATAATTGTTCTCTAACCAATCATATACGCTGGTGTTTGAAATTAATATACGATATATTGAATCGATAGTATCTATATTAGTTGATATGGCACTAATTGTAGAGCGGCTTTCCTGAAAAATCTGTTCTTTAAAACTTTTTTGAAGTTCATTAATAGTCTTATAGCAAAATAATGCACCACTAATAACTAAAGCAAATGCAATAGTAACTGTAATTAATATGGTAACCTGTGTTCTTAGTTTCCTTTTTTTATGTAAAAATCCTTTTGCCATGCCTTGTCCTCGAATGATGTTATTTTATAGTTCCGTACCTTAAAGTAATTATTTTTAAAGAATTACTTTAGAATGCTATAAACATTATATCAAAAATATTAAAGTATACAAAGAAATTGTAAAAAATGTCTAAAAATGGTAAAAAAATTCAAAGTATTTGTAAAAATATTACATTAAAACTGAAAAATAACTCCGATATAATTGCATTATCATATAAAGAATGGAGATGGAAAGATGAAAAAATTGAAATTATTGGCAATGTCTCTTGCAGCAATAATGACCGTGTCAACAGTTGGTATGGGTGATTATGCAGCTGTTAAGGGAGACGATACAACTACATGCGAAGTAAGTACATTTTCCGGAAATGAGTGTGTGACTTATGGAAAAACAGTTACTTCGGATATGGGAGTATCTAGTGGAAGCTTATCTGACATTGTAGATGGAAATGAAAATAATTTATGGATAGCAGGTGGCAGAATTACAGGAACAATAACAATTGATTTAGGAGCATATTATAAAATATCAGATTTTAAGATTGTATTTTAAGCCTCAAGAGACGACGGAGAGTGGGGATATACAGTTGAAGGAACGGATGATGAAAGTAATTGGGATATGTTATGGGACAATAGTAACAATTCTGATAACAGTAAATCTTTAACAGGAAAAAACACGGAATACGGAGAAAACGTATATAATAAATTAAGAATAAAAATAACTAATATTCCAGGTACGCTTGTTTGGACTGCAATGAGAGAATTTTGTGCTTATGGTGTTAAAATTAGTGATTCTAAAGTGACAAATGTTGCAAAAGGATGCTCGGCGAAAGGATATTATAGTGACGGAGGAAGCGGTAATGAGGCTGGTGGATTTCCGGCTACAAATGTTACCGATGGAAACACTTCATCAAGATGGGGCGGAAATGGAAATGGAAATGGTCAGTACATAATAGTTGATTTAGGAAAAACTAGAAAAATAGAGGGATTCAATGTTTTATTCCAAAAAGATGCGTATCCAACATTAGAAGAGGCCAAGGCTGATACATCAGATAGTGAAAGTCAGTATGGTCAGACATGGAAATATGTTATAGAAGGTTCTAATGATCAGAGCACATGGACTATGCTGTGGAATAATAATGAGAACGATGACAATGAAAATTGGAGTAGAAGTCAGTCCGGTGAATGTGAAGATAAAGATAATGAATATCAATATGTGAGATTTACAATAAATAGAATGCCTTTGCATCAATCTAGTACTGCACAGGTATGGGCAGCAATGTACGAATTTAACATTTATTCACCGGTTTATACTGTAACAGAAGGAGATTCAACTACAGAAGCGGCATATGGAGATACATATACAGTTAATGGAGATGCTACATACGGTTATTATTATAATGAAGAAATGTACAAAAAAGGTGATGGATTAACAGTAAAAGACAATATTAATTTGGAAGCTGTAAATACATTAAACTTATCAATTGCAAATGGTGCAGGAATCAGAACGGCAGATCCTTATGGAATGAGATTCCAGACAACAGTTACAAGCGATAATTATAAAGCGGTTAATGAGCAGAAAGCTATAAAGGAAGGAATGCTTATAACTACAAAAGATTTATATGAAAAAAATGGTAACGTATTAGAAAAAGAAAGTAACTATACAAAATTAGATATTGCAAATAATGGTTGGTATGGAGAAAACGAAAGTGCAAAAACAAATACTTACTGTGGCTCAGTTGTAAATATTAAAGAAGAAAATTTTGCAAGAGGTTTTATTGCAAATGCATATGTAACAATTACTTATAAAGATGGAACAACTACAACAGTTTATTCTGACAATATGAGTGATACAAGATCAGTTGCACAGGTTGCGTATAACATGACACAAAGCGAGGGCGGACAGGCTGAACTTAATAGACTTGGAGAGACTATAAAAGCTATGATAGAAGGTTGGGCAACAAAGTACAATGCTAATCAGGCACAGTAAGGAGAAATACATGAAGAGAAAATATGAATATCCTAAAATGGAAATAATAGAATTTGATACAAAAGATGTAATAACAACAAGCGGTGTTAGTGATGATGATTTTTTGAATGGATTAGATCATGTAATAGATATAAATAATGGAAACAGTGGTTGGACAGGTTTATATTAAAAGTCGCTTTCTCATTTCCCGGGTCTTGAAGTCATATGCTTTATATAATTTTCAAAATAGGCATATGGCTGTAGACCTAAATGCAAATTTCAACTAAATAAATGTCATGTCATCAGGTTTGTTAATAATGAAAATAAATCAGATTACAGACGATAACGGGCAACCGTGAAAATTCAAAGAATATCTCCTTTTGATAATTTGGGTAAAACCATAGTCTGAAAGGAGGTATTTTTTTGTAAAAAAATATATATAAAATAGAGGAAAACTGATACACTATAGCAATGGGAAATTGAAAATGAGAGTATTAATTAGTATTAGCATAAAAGAAAGTAAATAATTAATTATTATAAGTAAATTAAAGAAATTAAATTCTTGAATACTAATATTTATATAAAATGTTAATTTAAATGAATATAAAAGAGAGGAAAGAATATGGTTACATTATTATTAGCGCTTATTTATTTGGCATTTATTAGTCTTGGATTGCCGGATTCACTTTTAGGTTCAGCTTGGCCGCAAATGCATTTGGATTTAGGGGCGCAGCTGTCAATGGAGGGAATTATTTCAATGTTAATTTCCTGTGGAACGGTTATTTCAAGTTTATTTTCTGAAAAGATAATATATAAGTTTGGAACGGGAATGATTTCGGCAGTAAGTACACTTTTAACAGCTGTTGCATTATTTGGATTTTCAGTTTCCGGAAACTTTTATATGTTATGCTTCCTTGCGATTCCTTATGGATTGGGAGCAGGAGCAATAGATGCAGCGCTTAACAATTATGTTGCTCTTCATTTCGCGTCAAGACATATGAGCTGGTTACACTGTTTCTGGGGAATTGGAGCAGCTGTTGGACCGTATGTAATGGGTGTAGCAATGTCACTTGGAAAGGGATGGCGTGGAGGATATTTGGCAATATCAGTAATACAGCTTGTTCTAACTATTGTTTTATTTGCGGCATTACCGTTATGGAAAATAAATCAGGAAAAAAATGAAGAAAGCATAACTGAAAAGAAAGAACCAAAGAAATTAAAAGAAATATTTAAAATAAAAGGTGTAGCTTTTGTTTTGATAGCGTTTTTTTGCTACTGTGCGGTAGAACAGACGACAGGATTATGGGCATCAAGTTATTTTGTAATAAACAGAGGGTTAAGCAACCATACAGCAGCAAGTTTTGTTGGATTGTTTTATATTGGAATTACGGGTGGCAGATTTTTGAGTGGCTTTATAGCAGACAAATTTGGCGATAAAAAAATGATCAGACTTGGAATATGCGGAATTTTAATAGGAGTTGTATTTTTGCTAATTCCGGCAAATCAGTTATTTTCAAGTTACAAAATGTTAAAAGAAATATTCCCTCTAATAGGTCTGGGCTTTGTCGGATTTGGATGTGCTCCAATATATCCATCAGTAATACATGCTACGCCTGATAATTTTGGAAAAGAAAATTCGCAGGCAATTATAGGAATACAGATGGCATTTGCATATATGGGAGTTATTATTATGCCGGCTTTGTTCGGAATAATATCCCAGTACATAACAATCGCACTATTTCCAATATATATTATGTTAATTACTTTAGTTATGTTTATAATGTCGGAAAAGATGAACAAACTTAAGAGTAAGATTTAAATAGTTACGGATGAAATCTAAAATAGCAGGTTTCATCCGTAAATTTTTACATAATTTGCCAAATTATCTAACAATTTTACACTTATTCTCCTTATATTTAATATTTACAATAAATAAAAAGTAAATTTATTAATGGTATTGTCTAAAATGTATAAAAAATTAAATAAACAACACGGTAGTATGTGATTTTTTACTATATATAATGTAAAAAAAACACAAGTTTATGTAAAAATATTCTATTCAGATATTTGCAATAAAACAATATAATGTGAACATAAACAAAACAACTTTAAGGAGGAAGTTAAGATATGAGAAAGAAAATGTTATGTGCACTCATGTGCTTGACAATGGTAGCTGGTCTTATGACAGGCTGTGGCTCAGACGGAAAGTCAAGCAAGAACGACACAAAGAGCGATGATGGAAAGGTAGTATTGAATGTAATTAACTACCATGTAGGTACTGATTATGCAGCAGATTATTATGAATATTTATTTGATGCATTCCAGAAGACAGAAGAAGGTAAGAACGTAGAATTTAAATTTGAAGAAATTCCTACAACAGATTCTTACAACCAGAAGATTAAATTATTAATCTCAAGTGGTGATCTTCCTGACATCGTATTAAACGGTGGTAACAACATTACGGCTTTAGCTGCTGAATCAGGAAAGGTTCAGGATATAACATCATATTTAGATGATGATCCGGAATGGAAAGCAATGTTTAGTGAACAGGATCTTGAATTCAACTCATATGAAGGTAAGGTATACGGAATTCCTGTATCAAAGGAAATTTCATATATCTACTATAACAAAGATTTATTCAAAAAAGCAGGAATCGAAGCTCCTGATGTAGCTTATAGCACATGGGATGAATTCTATGAAGCTTGTGACACATTAAAATCAAAAGGTATCACACCTGTAAGTATGGATAGTGCAGACTTAGGTTGGTTATCAAATCTTTGGTACAGTGCTTTAATCGGAACTGCAGGAGATGAAGGAAACACATTTATGAATACTCAGTATCCAACAGATTACAATGTACCTGTAGTTGAAAAAGCAACAGCAGAACTTCAGAAGATGTTAAAGAACTACACAACAGCAGATGCTTTAGGCGGAAAATATGACACAATGGCAACTCACTTCTTTAACGGTGAAGTAGCAATGCTTCCTAACGGACCATGGATGATTCCTGATTTCAAGAGCGAAGACAAAGCACCTGAAGGATTCTATGACAAAGTTGGTATCATGCTTCTTCCAGGAAACGGAATGGAAAGTGTTCCAACACCTGGTGACATGGTAGGTGCAAAAGACCCTGAAAAGATTAAAGCAGCAGTAGCATTCCTTAAGTTTGAGACAACAGCTGAAAATCAGTTAAAGGCATTGGAAATGGCAGGATTACAGCCTGTATCAAGTAACATTGAAGTACCTGAAAGCTTAAAGGAATCTGATCCGTTAATGGCAGAAGTATTAGATATTCAGTCAAAAGCAACATATACATATGGTCAGAATCAGGCTTACTGGTATCAGAATGTAATCGATGAATTTTCAAATCAGTTACCTGAACTTGCAAGTGGCAGCTTAGATGCAAAAGGATTTTGTAAGAAGCTTACAGATGCAGCGCAGAAAAATGATTAATTCTTAACAATCAAGTGTTGCACTAATAAAAGTTAGTGCAACACTATTTTTTTGAAAGGAAGTATAAAATATGTCTACAAAAAACAAGAGAGGATGGATATTTTTATTTGCATTGCCTTGTGTAATCCTATTTTGCATAGTGTATGCTATTCCATTCATAATGGTTATGGCAACTTCGTTTTGTAATTATACATTGACTCAGTCGCCAACATTTTTAGGATTAGATAATTTCAAGACAATATTTGCAGACCCGGATTTTAGAGTATCTATCATAAATACATTAAAATGGGTAGTAATTCAGTCAACATTACATGTGCTTATGGGATTTATAATGGCTCTTATTTTAAGAAGAAAGCCAAAGGGATGGAAATTTGCAAGAGTTGCATATGTAATTCCTAACATTATTCCAACAGCAGCAACAGCAGTTATGTACTCATTGCTTTTAAACCCTACATTCGGTGTAGTAAAAATGTTATATGAAAAATTAGGTATTGATACTATGCAGGTTGTTAACCTTTTCGGAAATTCAAAATATGCTTTCTGGACAGTAACAGCTACATGGGTTTTCTACTCAGGATTTAATATGCTTATATTCTTAGGTGAAATGGGAGCTATAAGCCCTGAAATATATGAAGCAGCTCAGGTTGATGGAGCTACAGCAGGACAGGCTGACAGATACATTACAATTCCAATGATGAAAAATGCATTTGGAACATGTGTAATTTTAGCATCAGTAGCAATGGTTTCTCAGTTCGATATCATTTACATGACAACACGAGGAGGCCCTGGAAACTCAACTCTTAATCTTCCAATGTATTTATATAAAATCATAACACTTGAAAATAACTATGGTAAAGCTAATGCAGTAGGTGTAATTCAGATTATCTTAGGACTTGTATTAGTTATATTAATTCAGAGATTGTTTAATCAGAAGAAAGAAATAGAGGAGGTATAAAATGTCAGAAACAATTAACGTACCAAGAACTTTAAAAAAACAGCCTCTTGCTATTAGAGTAATCGCAGGCATTGCGAAATATATTTTCTTATTAATAATAGTAGCTATTTCAATTGGACCTATTATTTGGGCAGCATTAAGTTCATTTAAAACTTATGCAGAAATCAATGCATCAGCATTGTCATTGCCAAAGAGCTTTAATTTTAAAAACTATGCAGATGCATTTAAATATGCACCTATTCAGAAATATTTCTTAAACAGTGTAATTGTAGTAGGTGTCAGCGTATTAGTTACATTATGCGTAGTTGCAATGTGTGCATATGTAACAGCAAGATATAATTTTAAATTAAAAACAATTTTGGTTCTTATGATTTCAGCATCATTAATGCTTCCTGCACAGGCAATTTCACAGCCATTGTTCTCAATCTTTAAGACAGTCGGATTGTATGATACAAAGCTTGGATTAATTATTGTTTATGCAGCTATGGGTATTCCAATGTCATTCTTCGTTATGACAAGTTATTACAAAACAATACCTTTAGCATTAGAAGAATCAGCGTATATTGATGGAGCTACATTTATTCAGACATTTACAAAGGTAGTTTTACCATTAGCTAAACCGGGACTTGCAACAATCGCAATGTTACAGTTTATCAATACATGGAATGAATTCTACTTCGCATTAATGCTTACAAGTGGGGATACGGCAAGAACAGTACCTATAGCACTTAACTATTATTTAGGAACATTTGCAAATAACTATTCTGCACTTTTTGCGGCAGTAGTAATTACGGTATTACCAACAATTATATTCTTTATCATATTACAGAAACAGGTAATGGAAAGTTTGACAGCAGGAGCAGTAAAAGGATAAGAGAAAGGAGATTGCAGCATGGGTGCAAATACATATCCTATCGAAGAATGGGTAATTACAGAAGAAAAATTCTTAAAAGAGTGGAACTATAGAAATGAGACTACATTTGCTCTTTCTAATGGATATATAGGAACAAGAGGAACCTTTGATGAGGGATATCCATTTACGGTAGATGAAGGTCTTGAAGGAAATTTCATTAACGGATTTTACGAGAGCGAACATATTATGTATGGCGAATGGAATTTCGGATTTCCTGAAAAAAGTCAGTCATTATTGAATTTGCCAAATCTTAAGAAAACAAAGATTGTTATTGATGGAGATGTGTTTGATTTAAATCAGGGTGAAATAATTAATTACAATCGTAAGCTTTTAATGAAAGATGGAGTTGTAGTAAGAAATGTTACATGGAAATCACCTAATGGTAAAAAAGTTGTAGCTGAATTTAGAAGACTTGTTTATTTAGAAAAGAAGAACATTATGGCGATTCAGATAAAATTAACTCCTGTTAATTTTAGTGGAAAAATAGAACTTACTACATATTTAGAAGCAGGAGTAGAAAACCATACAAGAAAAACAAATCCATTAATTGACTATGGTCCATATGGAAAGCATTTAGCAGTTAAAGAGTTAAAAGCAGAAGATAATTATTTACTTCATAAAGGAAAAGTAATTCACAGTGGATTGTCAATGGCATGCGGTAGTCTTACAAAATGTGAAGGTGTAATAAAAAACAGCGAAGTTTTAGAAGAGGACGCATCACTTACATATGAATTATCAGTGGAGGAAGGTAAAACATATGTATTTGAAAAAATGATTGGATATACTTGTGATTTTGATATCGCAGAAGACAAGATGATTGACTTCATTAAGGATGAGCTTAAGAAGGCAATGGATCTTGGATATGATGAAATGGAGAAACTTCAGAAGAAACATATGGACGAATTTTGGAGTAAAGCGGATATAAAGGTTGAAGGTGATGAGGCACTTCAGCAGGGAATAAGATTCAATTTGTTTCACATAATGCAGTCTGCAGGTCGTGATGGCAGAACAGGCATGGGAGCAAAGGGACTTAGTGGTGAAGGCTATGAGGGACATTATTTCTGGGATACAGAAATGTATGTGCTTCCGGTGTTCATTTATACAGAATCAGAGTTAGCAAAACAGCTGCTCAATTACAGATATGACACATTGAATCAGGCAAGAGACCGCGCAAAAATACTTGGTCATGAAAAAGGTGCGTTATATCCATGGAGAACAATAAATGGAGAAGAAGCTTCTACTTACTTCCCACTTGGAACGGCACAGTATCATGTTAATGCAGACATAGCTTACGCTTTTAAACTTTATCTTGATATTACAGGAGATGATGAGTTCTTAGTAGATGAAGCAGCAGAAGTTCTTGTTGAAACAGCAAGAGTTTGGGCTGATGTAGGATGCTTTGCAGAATGTAAGGATAACAAGTATTGCATTTGTGCAGTAACAGGACCAGATGAATATAATGCTATAGTTGATAACAATTTCTATACAAACCTTATGGCAAGGGAAAATATAAGAGATGCTAAATGGGCACTTGAAAAAATGAAAGAAATTGATAAAGATGCTTATGATGCATTAGTTAAAAAGATAGATTTTAAGGAAGAAGAAATTGATTACTGGGATAGAATCATTGAAAATATGTATTTCCCATATGATGAAAAAATGCAGATTTATCCTCAGGATGATGGATTTTTAATGAGAAAACCTTGGGATGAGTCAAAGATTCCTGAAGAAAAGAGACATTTGCTTTATGAAAATTATCATCCATTGTTTGTTTATAGACAGAAGATGGCAAAACAGGCTGATGCAATTTTAGGAATGTTACTTCATAGCAATTATTTTACAAATGAAGAATTAAAGAGAAATTATGATTTTTATCAGACAGTAACACTTCATCATTCATCTTTATCAACATGTATTTTTGGAATCTTAGCAAGCCAGATTGGATATGATGATGAAGCTTATAAATATTTCTCACAGTCAGCGCGTATGGATTTAGATGATATTCACAACAATTTTTATGCAGGTATTCATGCAGCAAATATGGCAGGAACATGGCAGGGAATTGTATTTGGATTTGCAGGAGTAAGATCAAATGCAGGATATCTTCAGATTAATCCTAAGTTACCAAGTCAGTGGAAGTCATATGAATTCTGCCTTCAGTACAAAGGAAGTAATCTTAATATAAAGGTTGCTGAAAGAGAGGTAGAATATACACTTCTTAATGATTGCGAACTTTCATATGAAAGTTTAGGAGAAAAGATAGTTCTAAGTAAGGAAGGAGATAAATATGTCCAAGAAATATAAAGCAATATTTTTTGACTGGGATGGAACAGCAGTTATGTCAAGACAGGCCCCTGTAGAAGAAGTTGTAGCAGCGATGAAACCGTTGCTACAGCAGGGAGTAAAGCTTGTTATTGTAAGTGGAACAACTTATGACAAGATTGCAAAGGGAAAACTTCATGAACATTTTACAAAAGAAGAAGCTTCAAATCTTTACTTAGGACTTGGACGAGGTGCATATAACTATGAAATGGTTGACGGCAAACCGGTAGTGTTTGCCGACTGCATCCCGGATAAAAATGGCTTACTTACTATTCATGATATTTGTTATCAGGTTCACAGAGAGTTATTAGAAAAATATAACTTAGAAACAGATATTGTTTTCTCAAGACCTAATTACTGCAAAATAGATTTAATGGTTAATGACGAACGTGGAGACCAATTGTTTATGCAGGAAGATGAAATGTCAAGAGTAAAGAATATCTTAAGTGAGCATGGAATAAATGGTGGCTTAAAGCAGATGGTTTCAATTTCAGAAGAAATTGGAAAAAGATTTGGAACAAAGGTTTCAGCAACATGTGATGCAAAATATTTAGAAGTAGGAATTTCATGTAAGAGCGACAATGTTAATACTATTTTAAGTAAATTTGAGTCAGAAGGAATTAAAGCTGAGGAATGTTCATACTGGGGTGATGAGTATGTGGGAATTGAAGACGGACTATTTGGAAGTGATAGCTTTATGAAGACAGAAAAAACAAAAAATGGTGATTTCTACGATGTATCTTCACTTGAAGGAAGCAGACCTGAAAATGTAGAAGTACTTGGTGGTGGAGTTAGCACATTTGTTAATTTTTTAATAGAACAGGGAAAGAGGTAATTTCACAATGAAGATTATTATAGCTAAAGATTATAATGACATGAGCAGAAAGGCTGCAAATTATTTATCTGCACAGATAATAATGAAGTCTAATGCTGTAATTGGACTGGCAACAGGCGAGACACCTATTGGAACATATAATCAGTTAGTTGACTGGTATGAAAAAGGAGATATTGATTTCTCAGAAGCAAGAACAGTTAATCTTGATGAATATAAAGGATTACCTGCAGAACATGAACAGAGCTACAGATATTTTATGAACAAATATTTGTTTGACAGAATTAATATCAAAAAAGAAAATACTCATTTACCAAATGGAATGGCAATAGATGATGATGCTGAATGCGAAAGATACGAGAATGTCATAAAGAGTGTAGGCGGAATCGATATGCAGTTATTGGGAATCGGATTAAATGGTCATATCGGATTTAATGAACCGGGCGAATCATTTGAAAAGACAACACATTGTGTTGAACTTACACAAAGTACAATCGATGCAAACTCAAGACTATTCCATGAAGGAGAAAAAGTTCCTGAAAAAGCTTTTTCTATGGGTATTAAATCAATAATGCAATCTAAACGAATTTTACTGATTGCAAATGGCGAAAAGAAAGCACAGATTGTAAAAGATGCATTCTTTGGACCTGTAACTCCAAAAATTCCGGCATCTATTTTACAGTTACATAACAATCTTACGGTAATTGTAGATAAGGATGCTGCAAAGTATTTATAATTTGTCCGCGCATATAGTGAACGGATTTTTATTTAACAACGTGGAACACCTGCAACTTTTGTTGTGGGAAAATGTTATAAACAAAGGAGAAAAGATATGAAGAGAAATCGTTTGTTGGCACTTTTTCTTTCACTTGCTTTAGTTGTTACAACAGTTATGGGCAATGTGACATTTGCGGCAGCAGATACAGAAAATAGTGCAAAGGCAACAGGTGTAAGTTATTATGTTGATTCCGAAAATGGAAATGACGATAATGACGGTACTAGTGAAACAAAAGCCTGGAAGTCACTTGAAAAAGTTAATGCAACTACTTTCAAGCCGGGTGATAAGCTTAGATTTAAAAGAGGTTGCTCATGGAGCGGTCTTTTAAGTCCAAAGGGTTCAGGTGAAAAAGGAAACCCTATTACAATTGACGCATATGGTGACGTTAAAGACGGCAGACCTGTTATCAATGGTGATAGCTGGTGTGGAGACAAAGGTGATGATTTAGAGAATCGTGTATTTAACACAGCAGTATATTTCTATAATCAGGAATACTGGGAAATCACATCTATTGAAGTAACAAACCATACAAAAACTAAAGATGATCATATTAAGAAATATGGTATCTTGATTATGGGACAGGATGCAGGAACACTTCATGAAATTAATGTAAAGAATACATACGTTCATGACGTAATTTCTATTCCAATCGGTCAGCAGGCAGGTATCGGTCGTGGTGGTATTGTATATGCTATCCGTGGTAACAAGAAAGCTACTAATTGGGAAGACATTACTGTAGAAGGAAACTATGTAAAAAATGTAAACCATTACGGTATTAACTTTATTTCAACATGGGGAAGCTCAACATTCCCTGATGAAAGTGGAATTACTGAAGGTGGCGGTGGAACATATAGAAGTAAAAATCTTGTAATTCGTAGCAATTACTGCGAAAACGTAGGTAACGCAGCTATTTGTCCATCAGATTATGAAAATGCACTTATTGAATATAATGTTGCAAATGGATGTAACAGTGGTCCTAACGGAAACGTTCCTATTTGGTGGGAACATGGTCAGAAAACAATCTGCCAGTACAACGAAGTGTTTGGTTCAGGAGCTTCCGGTGATAAGGAAGATTCACAGGCATTTGACGCTGACGTTTATGCAGACTTAAATTATGTTCAGTACAACTATACACATGACAATCCATCAGGTTCATTCTTTGAATGTGCATTAGGAACATCATATCAGACATACTACAGATATAACATCAGTGTTAATGATGGATATGGTACAAACCGTTATGGCGGTGGTGCTGTATTAACATTATGTCAGGGCGGTAATGGAAGCTTGGATGCATATAACAACTTGATTTATATGGATGCAGACCATGATGGATCTATTACACGTAGCTGGGATGATACAACAGCAGTAACTTCTACTGATAGATTTAAAATTAGAAATAATGTCATTATAACAGAAGCTCAAAAGATAGATGACAACGGAGTAAATAAGGCACAGGCTTGGGATTCACGTTATATGGGTGTTGTAAATAACAATGCTTACGGTGGAGCAAATCTTAACAATAGAAGAGCTGACGATGAAAATGCCAGGGTAGCAGTTAAGAGCGACTATGTTAAGTTAGAAGAAGGAACAAGCGCAACAGTTGAAGACGTTAACGGCGAATTTAAGATTACTTATGGTACTGTTGACGGATACAAACTTAAAGATGGAGCAACAGTTATTGACCAGGGTATTTCAGTTATCGACAATGGCGGACAGGATTTCTACGGAAACGAAGTAAAATCATTTGTTAAGCCAAACATTGGTGCTGATAACAGCTACAACAGTGGTATTAAAGAAGACCTTGGTGAAGGAAAGATTTTATTAGATTTTGATGATTGCAATAACGGAGCATTAACAGGTGTATATTCTAACTGTGACTTCGGTAACCGTGGTTGGAACGTAACAGACGGTAAATTATGGGCTACTTCATATACTAATGAAGAACAGGCTAACAAAATAGCTATTCCTGACAAGTATGCTTTAACAAGTTTTGAAGCATATTGTGCTAAAGGAACAGCTACTGTAAAGGTTGAAGCAGGAGAAGAAAGCGAGACATTTACGGTAACAGGCAAGAAGCAGACATTTACAACTAACTTTAAGAAACAGGTTCCTGCAACATACATCGTGATTAAGTCAGATAATGGTGTAGATCAGGTTAAGTTTGATAACATTGTTTTATCAAAGAAGAAAAGAATTTCAGATACAGAAACTAATATTTCACTTGATAAGACTGTAACTACATCATCTCAGAGTGATTGGGATCCTGGATGCGTAGGATCAAACATTGTGGATGGTGATGAAACAACAATGTGGATTTCAAATGGTTGGTCAAATCAGGGTGATACAGTTACAGAAGACAGAGCAAACTTTGTTGTAGATTTAGACGGAAGTTATAATATCGAAAAATTAGATGTTACTTTCGGTGGTGATAAAGCTAAATCAGCATGGAAATATAAAGTAGAAGCTTCAACAGACAAGACTAACTGGGATGTTATCTGGGATCAGACAGCAAATGAAGAAGTTGCATCTACACAGAAAGTAACTTTAGATGAATCTATAACAGAAAAGAAATACTCATATGTTAGATTTACATTTGGAGATACTATTGAAGATGCATGGCCTGCAGTAGCAGAGTTTAACGTATACAGACCAAAAGAACTTACTAACTTTGCACTTGATGGAGAAGCAACAGCTTCAACAGTAAGTAGAGATCCTGCAAATGCAATTGACGGAAACGACGGAACACTTTGGGTAGGCGACGGAGATTCAGAAAAAGAAGGTGCTTGGTGGATGGTTGACCTTGGTAAGGCTCAGCAGATTCAGGCATTTGACTTAGTATTTGAACATGAAGTACTTCCTACACTTGAAGATGCTCAGGCGGCAACAACACCGGCTTACGGTCAGGCATGGCAGTATAAGGTAGAAGGTTCAAATGATAAGAGTAGCTGGGATATGTTATGGGATAATACAGCTAACACTGATTTCTCAAAGGAACAGTATGGTAAGATTGCAGCAGAATATGCAAATAACAAATACCAATATGTTCGTGTAACATTAACACAGTTACCACTTCACAAAGAGTCAAGAGTAGCAGTTTGGCCTGCAATTGGTGAAGTAAAAGTTTTAGGTGAAGAAGTAATCAATCCTGAAGAAGAAAACAAGATTGTTCTTACTGAAAAAGGACAGAACATTGATATTGACTTGGCATACAGCCAGCCGGTAACAGTTTCATCATCTAAGGATGGAGAAAATGTTACAGATAGAGATGCAAACACAACATGGACACCTGATGCTGATGATGAAAATCCATCATTAACAATCGGTTTAGACAGAGAATACAATATTGAAAACTTCAGCGTTGATTTTGAAGGCGAAGCTGCACCATACAAAGTATTGGTTAACACATCTGAAGGATGGGTTGAAGCAGGTTCATGTGATTCAAAAGATTCAGGAAAAGTTGTATCAGCATCAAAAGACGAAATTACAGGAATTAAGTTCCAGTTCGAAAAGGGTATGACTGCAAAAGTTTCAGAAGTACACTTTGACGGTGTTGACGCAAAAGTTAAACATCATAAGAGAATCTTAGTAATGGCACCTCACGAAGATGATGAAATGTTAATGGCAGGTGGTGTTATGAACAGAGCTGTTGCAAATGGCGACGAAGTTTACGTTGTATATGCAACAAACGGAGATTACAGTGGTGTAGACCATGGTAAATTAAGAATCAGAGATACAGTAAATGCATTAAATACAATCGGTGTACCAACAGATCACTTGTACTTCTTAGGCTATGCAGATAACGGTGGTATGGGTGTTGGACAGTACACAACAGCATTTACAGACAGTTTTGTATATAATATTTTCATTGCAGATGATAATAAAGTTATATCTTCAAGAAATGGTGTAACAAAAACATATGGTGATGAAAGTGTAAGAAATGATTATCATTATCTTATGACAGGAGAACATGCTTCATACACACGTGCTAACTTCTTAGCAGACCTTGAAAGTGTAATGAAGAGTGTTAACCCAACAGATGTTTATATGACATCAAGATACGATATGCATTATGACCATGCATACTTTGGATTATTCGGTAATGAAGCTATTAAGAATATCCAGAAGGAAAACGATAAATTCCAGCCAACAGTTCACGAAGCTATTATCCATAGCCATATGACTGATGAAGTATATCCTAAAGATCAGGGTAACTACGGTTGGGGCAAAGAACTTAACACATATTTAGGAGCTTGGCAGCACCTTGATGGTCTTGAAGAAAAGACAATGCTTAACTGGAGCGAAAGAGAAAACGTATTAACTCCATACAGCATGCGTCAGGGACCATTTAAGTATAACTTAAAGGATAAGGCACTTCGTGAGTATACAACAGAATACTACAACTGGATTGCTTCATTCTCAAAGGTTAACGAAGTATTCTATAAACATGAAACAAATAGTATTGGATTATTTGCAGACATTACTGCATCAAGTGAAAACAGTAGTGACAGCAGATGGGATGACCAGAGTGCAGTTAAGGCAGTTGATGGTATTGCAGATGGTTATGCAACAGGACTTGCAAATCTTCATACAAGATTCCCATGGGCTGAATGGGTAACAAAGAACGAAGGAGCAGGAGCTTGGTTAAATCTTGCTTTCAATGAAGAGTACAAAGTTTCAACAATTAAACTTTATGACAGACCAAACACAGATGATCAGATAACAGCATCACATTTAGAATTAGATGATGGAACAAGAATTGAAGTTGGAGAACTTCCAAATGATGGTTCTGTTAAGATTATCAATTTAGGTGAAGAAAAAGTTGTTAAAAATATTAAATTTGTTGTAGATAAAGTTTCAGATTCAACAACAGCAGTTGGTCTTGCAGAAATAGAAGTTTTAGGCTCAAAGGCAAAAGAAGAAGAAACAACAACACCGGAAGAAACAACTACAGGTGATGTAGAAGAAACAACTACAGGTGATGTAGAAGAAACAACTACAGGTAACGTAGAAGAATCTACAATAACTAAGGTAGAAGAAACTACAACTAAAAAGACAGAAGAAACAACTACTAAGAAACCGGATGTTACTACAACAGGTTCATCAAACCAGGAAGTAACAACAGGAACATTAACTGATGGTTCATCTGTAAAATCACCTGCAAAAGTTAAGAAAGTTAAAATTTCTGCTAAGAAGACAAAAGTTACTGTAACATGGAAGAAGAACAAGAAAGCAAAAGGTTATGAAATTAGTTACGCAACAAATAAGAAATTTAAGAAAGCTTCAAAAGTTAACGTAAAGAAGAATAACAAGACTAAGAAAGTTCTTACAAAGATTAAGAGTAACAAAGTATACTATATAAAAGTACGTGCATATGTAATTGTAAACGGAAAGAAAGTATACGGAAAATACAGTAAGGTTAGAAAAATTAGAAGTAAATAGAACTAATAATTACAAAACCTGATAATAGTTAATTAAAAAATATTAATAAATACAGAGCTGTCTCATTAAAGAGGCAGCTTTGTTGTATAAGAAAGTAAAAAAAGTATGAATTAAAAAAGAAGCTGTAACTCTAATAAATAGAGCCACAGCTTCTTTTTATTAATAATTAAGCAATTGAGTTAACTGCTTTTGTTAATCTTGAAACTTTTCTAGCAACGTTGTTCTTGTGGAATACTCCCTTTGAACCAGCTGTTTCAATAAGCTTGATTGCCTTAATTAATTCTGCCTGAGCTGTTTCTTTGTCTTTGTTAGCTACAGCAGCTTCTACTTTCTTAGTAGCTGTCTTGATTGCAGATTTAACTGATTTGTTTCTTTCATATCTTGTCTGATTAACAAGAATTCTTTTCTTTGCTGACTTAATGTTAGCCATCGTGTCCACCTCCGTGAAATAATAAGTTTCTTAATTCCCTTGAGAGAGATTAGGAATTAAATAGTTTCACCATCTGTGCCATTGGATTTGCGGACGTATGACACAGACATCAACTAGTATTCTATGATATTGAGCATGTAATGTCAATATATTTTTGAATAATAAATTACAATTATTTGCACAAAATAAATAAAAAATGTGAAGGTGAATAATATGAAGTTTAAAGGATTTAAAAATAGAGAAGATAGAGTGGATATATATACAGATTTAGCTTTAGAAGAACGTGAAAAATTTAAAGATAATGTTGAGATAGATGGAGTTGAGTTAAAGAAAAAGTATAATGATGAACTTAAAATGACAACAACTCTCGTAAATATTAAAACTGAAAAAGGTGCTAAAGTCATGGGAAAGCCAAAAGGGCATTATATTACTATAGAAACAAAGTATGCCAAAGAAGATGATAAATATAACCAGAAAAAAATTTCAGACGAATTATTGAAAAATATAGGACATTTAATTAACGCAAATATCGGAAAAGACAAAAGACCTGAAGCTATTTTAATAGTAGGATTAGGAAATGCTCAGGCTACACCTGATGCAATAGGACCAAGAACTGCCTCATTAGTTCAAATAAGAAAAAACATATATTGTATTTCACCGGGAGTCCTTGCACAGACAGGAATGGAAACATTCTCAATAGTAAAGGGTATAGTAGATGAAATGAAGCCTGATTTGATAATAGCGATTGATTCACTTGCGGCAAGAAATATTTCACGTGTTACAACTACAATTCAGCTTACTGACACAGGAATTATACCGGGTTCAGGAATAGGAAATAATAGAGAGGGGTTAAATAGGGAAAATCTTGGATGCACAGTAATAGCAATAGGTGTTCCTATGGTTGTGCATAGTGTTACGATTGTTAATGATACGATGGATAAGTTGATATATCTATTGTCGCAGAATATGGAAAATAACTGTCTTCAAAAAGTGTTTGAGGATTTTACTGTTGAAGAAAAATATCAGTTATTTGCAGAAATTATGACAGAGGATATAGGACAGATGTTTGTTACGCCGAAAGACGTCGATGAAATTGTAGACAATCTAAGTACCATAATTGCAAATTCAATAAATAGATTATAAACATGCTGCATATAATGATTGTGGGGATAAAGGTTTTTACCATTATACTGCTAATCAATATAAAATGTTGAGGTGATAGCGTGCAGCAGGGAATACATGTAAACGGATGGCGATTAAATGTAAAAGAAAAGACATTTCAGGTAATTGTGTCAGTACTGATTATAGTATTGAGTATATATATAGCAAGTAAATGCATTAATACATTTGTTAAAGACAAAGCAAAAGAAAATATTAATGAGGCTGCCGTGCAGACAGCCAATTTTCTTGTGGGAGAAATTATTGAAAATACAAGCATATTAACGCAGTATATGATATATATGGAGAATCATGGTGATTTGTCAGAAGAAATGAAGAAACAAATTTTAGAATCGGTAGTAACAGAGTATATAAATGGAAGTGAATATTCTTATGATACAAATGACCCGGGATATAAACAGGTTGTGCAGTTAATTTATGATAAAGTTAATGCAACTGAACAACCGGAAACGACGCAACTAGAAACCGTGGAAGAGACAACTACACAACCACAGACAAAAGTAGAAGAAGCGAAGAAAGAATTAGTTCCAATACCTAAAATGACAGGCACAAAATATACAAAGGATAATTTAGGCTCGTTTAAAAAAGTCATTGAAAGATTTTACACTGTTACAGCAGCTACTACAATAAGAGAAAGTGATATGCCACTTGATAAGGCGTTAAGCGAAAAATTTAAAATAAAAGGAAATAATAAAAAGCCTCAGATATTAATTTATCATACACATTCCATGGAGACATTTTCAAATAGTAATTCAGAGGATAAAAATACAACCATCATAGGTGTGGGAAACAGATTGGAAAAAGTATTATCAAAACAATTTGGATACAATGTAATCCACGATAAAACAACATATGATATTGTAAATGGCGTACTTGATAGAAATGAAGCCTATACCCAGTCTGAAAAAGGTGTAAAAAAGATATTAAAAGACAATCCTTCAATATCTTTGGTGTTGGATATACATAGGGATGGCGTAAATGACAATACCCATCTTGTGACAGAAATAAATGGAAAACCAACAGCTAAAATAATGTTTTTAAATGGAATGTCAAGATTTAAGGAAAGTGGAGATATAAGCTATTTGCATAATGATTATTTATTTGAAAATCTAGCACTTACGCTCCAGATGAAATTAGCTGCGGAAGCTTATTATCCTGATTTTACACGACGAAATTACATTAATGCATATGAATATAACCTTGGAGTGTGCAGACAGTGTATGCTTATTGAAATTGGCGCTCAGACAAATACATATCAGGAGGCCGTAAATGCAGCAGAACCTCTTGCTGTACTGATAGATAAAGTAATGCGGGGAGAATAAAGAATGGCATCTTCGATTTTTGTATAAAAATTGAAGATGCCATATAACTTAGCGTTATTTTATTTAGTTTTTTCCGCTGGAACCAAAACCACCTTCACCACGAACAGTATCGTTTAATTCATCTGTTTCGATAAAGTTAGCTGTTAAAAATGGAGTGATGACCATTTGAGCAATTCTATCGCCGGGTTCTACAGTTTTTGCAGAATCACCATGATTATGAAGAGCAACAATAATTTCACCACGATAGTCAGCGTCAATAACACCTACTTTGTTTGCAGGAGCCAAACCTTGTTTGCAGGAAAGACCACTGCGGGCATAAATAAGTCCTGCATAACCTACAGGAATTTCAAGAGCGATACCTGTTGGAATGAAAACAGTATTTCCTGGAAGAATTGTTGCCGGTGTATCAAGGCATGCATACAAATCAGCTCCGGCAGCCCATTCAGAGCCGTATGTTGGAATGACTGCTGAATCTTTAAGTTTCTTAATATTAATATTTGCTGTCATAGTTAAATCCTTTCATAATGAATATTAAAAGTTAGTAATATATTCCGGTTTTTCCCATAATACAAGAGAGCCGGATTTCATTGATTCCTGAACTAATATATGTCTTTGATTAGCTGAACCTTTAAATACTAAAGATAAGTCTTTTTGAGCTTCGATAAATTCACCATCAACTAAAACATCTATGTAAGAAAGAAGTTCTTTAGTTTCAGGCCATTCATTAATCATTCGACCGAGTACATCTTTTTCAAAATCATATCCTGTAAAACACCAAATTGATTTTTCAGGATATACTTCACGAATCTTTCTTGCAAGAGGAAGAAGCCCCTGCTGATTTACGTGTTCTAAAGGTTCACCACCAAGAAACGTAATACCTTTGTAGAAATCAGGTTTAAGCAAATCTATTATATAATCAATTGTTTCCTGTGTAAAAGGTTTTCCAAAGTTAAAGTCCCAAGCTTCTTCGTTAAAACAACCGGGACATCTGTGAGTACAGCCACTAACAAACACGGAAACTCTTACTCCGGGACCGTTAGCAACATCATAACGCTTAATATCTGCGTAATTCATAAGCAACCTCCAAATTTATTGAAATAATACATTAAAATGGGCCTTCGCCAAATTAATTGCAAAGGCCCTGTAGGAAATATATGTTACTATAAATGTAAAACTCGTGCTTTAATTTCTTTTGTCTTACCAACATTCCAGAAGTTCTCACCTAAATAACCGCAAGTTCTTCTTGTTACATTCATTTTAGAATGATCTTTGTTGTGACACTGTGGGCATTCCCATTCGCCATCATCATTAATAATAATTTCTCCGTCATATCCGCATACATGACAATAATCTGATTTAGTGTTAAATTCAGCGTACTGTATGTTATCGTATATAAATTTAACTAATTCTTCAAGAGCTTCAAGGTTGTTACGCATGTTAGGTATTTCAACATATGAAATAGCACCACCTGAAGAAATAGACTGGAACTGACTTTCAAAAGTAAATTTGCTGAAAGCATCAATCTTTTCACGAACATCAACATGGTAAGAATTAGTATAATAACCCTTATCTGTAACATCCTTGATATCGCCAAATTTTTCTTTATCAATTCTTGCAAATCTATAACATAATGATTCAGCAGGTGTTCCGTATAAACCAAATGCAATACCTGTGTTTTCTTTCCATGAATCACAAGCAGCTCTTAAACGTTTCATAACACGCAATGCAAAATCAAGTCCCTTAGGGTCTGTATGGCTAACTCCTTTAACTAATTTAGTTACTTCATATAAACCAATGTAACCAAGAGAAATAGTTGAATAACCATCGTGTAATAATTTATCAATAGGTTCATTTTTACCAAGTCTTGCAATAGCACCATACTGCCAATGAATTGGGCTGACGTTAGAAAGTGTACCTTCTAATGCATGATGTCTGCACATAAGTGCTTCAAAGCAAAGAGATAATCTCTCTTCAAGAAGTGGCCAGAATTTTTCTTCATCCTGTCCTGAAATAATACCAATCTGTGGAAGGTTAATACTTACAACACCCTGGTTGAAACGACCTTCCCATTTGTAATTACCATTTTCATCTTTCCAAGGAGAAAGGAAAGAACGGCAACCCATACATGAGAATACCTGTCCTTCGTAATTTTCACGCATTTTCTTAGCTGAAATATAGTCAGGATACATTCTCTTAGAAGAACATTTAACAGCCATCTTAGTAATGTAGTCGTATTTGCCACCCTTTAAGCAGTTATGTTCATCTAAAACATATATAAGTTTAGGGAAAGCAGGAGTAACGTAAACACCCTGTTCATTTTTAATTCCCTCATAACGCTGTCTTAAAATCTCTTCAACAATCATTGCTACTTCATCTACATATTCATCATTTTCATCGATGTTTAAGAAAAGAGTAACAAATGGTGACTGACCGTTAGTTGTCATTAAAGTATTAATCTGATACTGGATTGTCTGAACACCTGACTTTAATTCATCATAAAGTCTGTCATTTACAAATGATTCTAATGTCTCAGGGTCAACCTTATCTCCATATTTTGAAAGATAATTTCTTGTATATTTTTCACGGCTTTTACGGAGATATTTTCCTAAATGCTTAATGTCTACAGACTGTCCACCGTACTGACTGCTTGCAACGCTTGCAATAATCTGAGTCATTACAGTACATGCAACCTGAAAACTCTTAGGACTTTCAATTAATTTTCCGTTGATAACAGTTCCGTTATCAAGCATATCTCCTATATTGATTAAGCAGCAGTTAAAAATAGGTTGCAAATAATAGTCTGAATCATGGAAATGAAGAATTCCTTCATCGTGAGCTTTAGAAATCTTTTCAGGAAGTAAAACTCTTCTTGTTAAATCCCTTGAAACTTCACCGGCAATTAAGTCACGCTGAGTTGATGCAACTACAGCATTCTTATTTGAATTCTCTTCCATAACATCCTTATTAGTATTACCAATTAATGCAAGAATAGAATCATCAGTAGTATTGGCTTTTCTAACAAGTTCTCTTGTATAACGATAAATGATGTATGTTTTTGCAAGAACAAATTTCTTCTCGGCCATAAGCTTCTGCTCAATAATATCCTGAATATCTTCAACTGCCATCTCATCAAAACCACGGTTTTCAATAGAAGCTAATATATTATAAATCTGTTCCTCACTAATTCTTTCTTCCTGGTCGACTTCTGTGTTCGCCTTCTGAATAGCTGATACAATTTTGTTACGATCATAAGTAGCTCTATGACCGTCACGTTTAATAACACTTATCATTTTTTTCGTTCCTTCTTTCTTTTCATATATCATGTATACAGCATTAAAAATACGATAATAATGCTGTTCTATATTAAACACAATTAAATACATTGTGTTTTTAGGCAATAAAAAAGCGATGTGTTAAACTATGATAATCAAGTAAGGTGTTTAACTCTTTCGCATGCATTAGATTATAGCACTAAGCTAAACGAATGTCTACAAAATATTGCGAAAATTAAAAAACAAAAACACAATATATAGTGTTTGAGAAAAGAGAGCCTTTAATAATGGGATGGAACAGAAAATAAAAAATTGTCAAGTGAAAAATAAATTAATTTAATTAAGTGAAATATATTTTATTTGAATGCAATTATAAATTTAAAGAGAAAAATATATTGCATATGTGAATGAAATTAAAAATCATTCTTCATCTTGATTCGGTTTTCTTTTCGTTTAAGGGCACAGTCCCACTCGGCCTGCTGAAATTCATTTTCAATGATAAGCGGTGGAACTTTTGTTGGTCTGTTATTAGCGCCCATTGCAACCATTACAAAGAAAGCTCTGTTAATAGGGTGACGCATTCCTTCATTATTTTCAACATAAGTATCTATGCGAACTTCCATTGAAGTGTTTCCGGTATATGTTACATAACCGATAATTACCAGCAAATCATTTACATAGGCTCCATCTTTAAAGTCTAAATGGTCGATTGCAGCAGTTGTTACATTATTGCAACCGGAATGGCGCTTTGCAACAATTCCGGCAATTTCATCAAGCATGGAAAGTAATGCTCCACCAAATAAACGACCGCCACCATTTAAATCACATGGCTTTATTACATGTACCTGCTCAGTCCTTGAAAAAGAAACTGTTTTTCCATTAATATTTTTTCTATTCATATATAAACACGCTCCTTTGTATAGTTAATTAATCATTAATATTGTTAATACTGTTAATACTGAATTATTCGTGACTATGCCGTAAAAGTGGCTGCAAGGATTAATTTTCATATTCATGGTTCAATTGTCAGTTCAGATACTGTCTGTTCTGCGAATAATTCAGGTTAAATTTCAATTATGCAGATAATTATTAAAAGTTAATATTATCACAATCGCATATGTAGAGTGCAAGAAGATATTTTAATCTGTTTTCAGGTATGTCTAAATCTAAGCATAACTGCTCCTTTATCTGATGAATGCGATAATTAATTGTATTTCTGTGAACAAAAAGTTTATTAGCAACTAAATTAACGCTTCCATTACATTCTAGATATACACGAAAAGTATTTAAGAGTTCACTATCATTTAATGGTGAAAGCAGTTTATGGGCATATTCACAAACATACTTGTCATCAATAGAAAGAGATATGTCGTAAAGTCCAATGTCAGAAAAATGCATTAGATTTTGTCCTTTTATAAATGAAACTTTTAAAGCCTTATAGGCTTGCATATAGTATTGGTACATTGAATCAATTGATTCAATATGATTACTTAAGCCTATATTACAATCGGTAGAAATAATGCTATTAGTGGAACAAATATAATAATGAATATTATCAAGTTCAATTTGTGCAAAATGTAGAATGGTTAAAGGTATTTTACTGGCAACAACTCTAAAGCCTATGAATTGATTAAGAATCTGTATATCTTCTTTTAAAGAAGAACGTAAAATACTTCTTAGAAATACACTGTTTTTTTGCAAAACAACTTTTTGCTCGGAAATAATTTCGTTACAATATTCCTGCATTATATCAGCTATATGAGTGTCCCATGGCATTGAAAAAATAGGAAAATTATTTTTTTCCCCAAATTCGATTATTCGAGAGGGAACATCTTTAATATACATACCAGTATTGATTAGTAAACCACAGGAACCTTTGATGTAAGCCGCGTTTATTAGATGGTCTAGTTTCTGAGTGCATTTAGTAGTTAGACCGGTTGTGATAATTAGTTCTCCACCTCTTACAAAAGAACTGTTATTTATATCGTCTAAAAGGTATACCCAAGTTATTTCTTTATTAAGATTCACAGAAGTAGTCAATAATTTTAAATTATATTTGGTGCTTGTTTTTTGATAAAAATATTCAAGTGTCAGTGACATGATAATATCTCCTTTTTAAGTATTTATTAGGCGCTTGTGACATATCATAATCTGCATAAAATAGCAGTTTATGATATGTCTTTAAGTTTGGTATTGTTATAAAAGAACCTAATTATCAGATATATTTCTTTTTATGATAAAGACTTTATGACTTTTTTGCCTTTAAATCATTAGGGAAGAAAATCGGATTTGCCAGATTAATACACGAAAATGTATTCATAATTATACATTATAACACAATAAAATTGTGCTGTAAGCACAAAAATAAAGTATGATATTATGCTTTATATGCTATAAAATGCAGAAATTGTGTGTTAATATTTGAATATACTAAAAAGAAGGTGAAAACATATTATAAGGAGGTTGCATGCAGAAAATAGAATTAATAGCATTAGATTTAGATGGCACGCTATTAAATGACAACAAAAAGATTTCCCCTGAAAGTATGCGTGTTATGGAGAAAATTATAAGTAAAGGTATATACATTGTGCCAACATCCGGAAGGATGTCAAATGATGATATTGTTCAGAAGAAACTTGAACCAATTGGAATCAGATATTTTATTGGAGAGAATGGTGGAATTATAAAAGATTGCGTTAAACAGAAAAATCTAAGAGTAGTTTCAATGGATTTATTTGAATCAATTGATTTAATAAAAGAATTGGAAAGATATCAAATATTTACATATTTTGTAAGTAACGAAAAAATTTATTATTCAACAAAAAATATAACAAATTTTTTACTGAATACGTTTGCTGAATTTTTTGAAGTATCAGGTGTGAATGAAGAAAGTTTGATAGATATTATAATGGAGAAAAATATTATTCCTGAAAAAATAGGAACATTACTTAACAGCCCTGGCGATGTGAAAAAAATTAAGAGGTTGAAGAATAAGTATAAGAAAATAATAATTATGCAGTCTAACATATTGGCTGTTGAAGCATGTTCAAAAAAAACTAGTAAGGGTATAGCTTTAGGGTGGTTATGTGAACAGTTGGGAATTAATAGGAAAAGCGTAGTTGCAATTGGAGATAGCGAAAGTGACATATCAATGCTTAATTATGCAGGAATTCCAGTGGCAATGGGAAATGCTTTAGATGAGGTTAAAAAGTGTGCAAAGTATGTTATTACAGAAAATAATAATGATGGTGTAGGAAAGTTTCTTATGGATATTTATAGAGAAATTCGTTGATACGAATGTATTTAAAAATAAAAAAACTAAAAGCAGGAAAGGAGAAAATTATGGGAATTTCATTAGCAAGATTAGACAACAGATTGTTACATGGAATAGTAGCTTCTCAGTGGACACCAAAGTCCGGTGCAAACAGAGTTATGGTAATTGATGACAAAACGGCTAATACGCCAATGCTAAAGGAGGCAATGCGAATAGGAAAACCGTCGGGGGTTTCTTTATCAATTATCAATAGAGAAACTGCATATACCAATTTTAAAAATGGTAAATACAATGGGCAGAAAGTCTTTGTTGTATGTAATGATCCGCAGATAATTTTAGATTTGATTGAGGACGGAAATGAGATTGGAACGCTAATTTTAGGTGGAACAGAAGTGCCTGAAAATACAGAAAGTATAAAAGTAAGTAAAAGGGCTTATGTGAAAAAAAAGGATGAATCTGTCTTTAAAAAAATCATGGAAAAAGGCACGAGAGTTTTAGTTCAGTATGTTCCAAATGATAAACCTGAACCGTTGGAAAAATTAATATAAAGAAAGTAGGAGGAAAAAACAATGGCAATAGGATTTGTAATCGCAGCGGCAGTAATAGCAGGATTACAGTATTTAGACAACTATGGTCCTCAGATTATAACAGACAATTATATGTTTTATGCAGTGCTGGTAGGTGCTGTTATGGGTGATCCGAAGACTGCTTTGATAGTTGGCGCAAGTATACAGTTGATGTCACTTGGTGTGGCAGCAATTGGTGGCTCAAGTGTTCCTAATTATGGAATGGCAGCGGTAGTTGCAACTGCACTTACAATTCACACGGGGCAGGATATGTCAGTGGGAATTGCAGTAGGTATAGCAGCTGGAGCATTAGGAGTGCAAATGGATGTAATTGCAAAAATTCTTAATGGATTTGTTGTGAGAAAAGCACAGAAATATTGTATGGAAAATAAATTTAAAAAAATGGAGAGGATTCTTTACTTAGGACCTGTTTTATTTTTCTTAAGTGCAGCTTTACCAACACTTATTATTTTAGCGTTTGGTGAAAATGTAACAGATTTTATAGTTAATTCAATGCCAAAATGGTTTACAGGGGGATTAACAATAGCATGTGGAATGTTACCTGTTATTGGTATTGGAATGTTACTTACATATATGCCTACGAAGAAATACATAGGCTTTGTAGCAATTGGCTTTGTGCTGGTTGCATATATGAATTTGAGTGTATTGCCTGTGGCTATTGTAGGTGCAGCAGTAGCATACGAGTATTACAAGAGACAGGCTGTTTCGACAACTGAAACAGTTTCTGTGGAAGGAGGGTTCGATGAAGATGAGTGATAGAACACCAGTATTGACTAAAAAAGATTTAAGACGTTGTGCATTAAGATCATGGATTAATGTAAATCTGTTTAATTATGAAACACAGCTTGGAGGTGCAGTAGCATTTGCAGAGGCAAAGGCACTAAGAAAAATTTATCCTGATGATGATGATTATCAGAAGGCAATGATGAATCAGTTTAAGTATTATAATACAATGCCATATTTTCATGGATTGCTTTTAGGTGCTGGATTAGCAATGGAAGATAAAGACGGACTTGAGGCTTTGGATGCAGTTCAGTCACTTAAAGTAGGACTAATGGGACCTTTAGCTGGAGTAGGTGATTCTTTAGGATGGATATTATTACCTACAATATTTGGTTCTATAGCCGGTTATATGGGAACTAAAGGTAACCCTATAGGATTAATTATATGGTGTACATTATATGTTGTGTTCTATATTTGGAGACTATCGTGGTGGAATTATGGATATAAGTTAGGAGCAAGCTTTATTTCAGCAATAGGTAATAAGTTAAATGCTTTTACTGAATGTGCTTCGATTTTAGGATTGTTTGTAGTAGGAGCAATGATTCCAAGTGTAGTAACAATGACAACAGGGCTAAAGTTTAAGTACGGAGATGTGTCTATGAATATACAAACAGATATTTTAGATGCAATATTACCTTGTATGTTACCGTTGGCTTTAACAGTAGTGGTTTATAAATTGCTGAAAAAAGGCGTTAAATTGACATATATAATTTTAGGCTTATTAGTTATTGGGTGTATAGGTGCTGCAACTGGACTGTTGGCATAACATATCTAATGGGAAATTTCTACACATTGAAATAGGTATATTTCTTTGTGGGAAATTTCCTTTAGAAAAAGATAATATTTTTTAGGTTGAGAGAGGAATTATGGTTAGATATATTTTTGCATCACATTATAGAATGGCAGATGGGTTAAAGGAAACAGTAGAATTTTTAACATCCGTAAATGAAAACGTATATGCTATTTCGGCTTATGTAACGGAAAATTATAATATTGAAGAGGAAATTAAAAAAGTCTTTGATAAATTTTCAAAAGAAGATAAGGTCGTTGTAATGACAGATGTCTTAGCAGGAAGTGTAAATCAAAAATTTATCCCATACGTTAATGAAAATATATTTTTGATTACAGGTATAAATGCACCTCTTGCAATGGAACTTGTGTTACTACCTGAAGAATGTATAAACAAAGAGCAGTTATCAAACTCTGTTAAATTAGCAAGAGAAACAATACAATTTGTGAATGAAATAAGTTCGGATGCGAATGAAGAAGATGAATAAAATTAAGAAAGGAAATTATTATGATTTTAGTATCAACAAGTACAGTTAAAATCACACCCACAGGACCTTACTTACCATGCTTCGTAAGTGGAAATCCTTTGAGAAGCGAAAAAACAAATAAAGTTCATGATTGTTTTGAGTGTACTGTAATAGTATTCAAAATTAATAACAAGTTAATGGTATGGGGAGAAATAGATATAATAGAAATAGATTTTAGATTAGCGGATACTATGAGAAAATCTGTACAGAAGATGTACAATGTACCATATGAGAATATAATAATAGGTACAATTCACACCCATACAGGTCCTGAAACATTAGAAGAAAATGCATTTGGAATGGATGAAGTAAAAGTTGTTCCGGGATATAGGGAATTTTTAGTCAAAAAGTTTGAAGAAGCAGTTAGTGAGTGCTTTAATAAAGGATTTACACAGGTTACACCTTACGTTAGAAATACAGTTATCGATGGTTTATATGGAAATCGAAACGGCAAGGGAGGTATTGAAGATAAAAATATATTAGAAATTAAGTTTGTTGATAAAAATGGTAATATTGTGGCAGGGTGTTTTAACATAGCGTGTCACGCAACTGTAAATGATCCAATGAGTGTTGAATTGACAACAGACATTATTGGATATTTAAGTAGGACAATAGAGAAAGAATGGGGTGTTTCGCCACTTATGATGCAAGGAGCAAGTGGCGATATGGGAAACAGACAATATAGAAAAAAAGCTGGATTTGATGAGATTAAAAGATTAGGGGATGCAATAATTGCACAATTGAGAATGGCAGGAGACTATAAACCGGTATTATTTTCTGATATCAAAATAGATAAGTATCATTATTTAGACGAATTCGACAAAAGTAATGACACTATGGAAAATTTGAAAAAAGAAATAAGTGAGGATGTGGCAAAGTTAAAAATTGAAAAAGACTTTGATCAGAGAAAGCTATTAATAAGTGGTTTAACTTTTTTAAAACAACAGTATAATGAAAAACACGTAAAAAATGAATTTGATGCATCGATAATAAGATTGGGAGATTTGGAGATATGTCAGATACCTGCTGAATTGTTTTCATGTTTCGGATTGCAAATAAAAGCAGCCAGTAAAGCCAAATATTGTATAATATGGGGATATACAAATGGAATGGTTGGATATATGGTTAGGTCAGAGGAATACGAAACATGCTATGAAGGAAGAAGCACTAAATTTAGACAGGGAGAACCAGAAAAAATAACGGAGGATTTGGTTGAATTAATTAAGAAAAGATATAAGTAAGTAGTTTTGTGTGTATGGACTCCGGAGAAATAGAAAACTTCGGAGTCTAATATTTTATGTTAGAGAGGGAAAAAATGTTAAAAAGTTGGAAAGGACAACTCTATATAATTGCGTCGGCAATTCTTTTTGGAACAATGCCTTTTTTAACAAAAATGGCGTATAAAAGTGGTAGTAATGCTTATTCGGTTGTATTTTGGAGATTTTTATGGGCGAGTATATTTATGGCAATAATCATAAAAGGATTCTATAATAAAAAAATACTGTTAAGTAAAGACAAATTAATTAAAATATTGGGATTATCTATTTTATATGGAGTTACCCCAATTTTATTATATATTTCATACAATTACATAGACTCAGGATTGGCAACGTCATTGCATTTTACTTATCCTATTTCTGTTATGATTATTATGGCTATAGTTTTTAAAACAAATATGGAAAAAAAACAGGTTTTGTGTGCTATAGTGTGCGTAGTGGGAATAATAATGTTATATTCTCCGGAAAAGCAGGCTGGAGTAAAAGGAATGGCTTTAGCTGTAATTTCAGGAATAGTATATTCACTATATGTTATATTATTGGAAAAATCTAAATTAAAGGGTGAATCTGTAATGTTAATATCTTTTTGGTTATGCTTTTTTGCTGCTATAGAGACAGGAATATTTTCTGCATTTATTGGAAAACTCAGATTTATAGGAAGCATGCAGGAATTTTTAGCAGAAATATGTTTGGCATTTTTTGCAACAGTTATAGCATTGGTATTATTTCAAAAAGGTGCTTTTTTATGTGGTGCGTTAACTGCATCATTGCTGAGTACATTTGAACCATTGACAGGAGTAATAATTGGATT
This sequence comes from Eubacterium sp. AF17-7, assembly GCF_003461285.1. NCBI lineage: Bacteria > Bacillati > Bacillota > Clostridia > Eubacteriales > Eubacteriaceae > Eubacterium > Eubacterium sp. AF17-7. The sequence continues at coordinate 53,804 of NZ_QTWU01000005.1, forward strand.
GATTGTTTTTAAAGAGGAAATGACATGGAAACTTGGAATGGGAATATTTTTAATTCTTTTTTCAACAATCCTAGTTGTTTTGCCTGTCAAAGAAAAGAAAAAAATAAATATTGAAAGAAAAAATAGGTATTTTTGAAACACAGTATGAAATATATTTTAGAAACTTTCCCATAAAGAGTATTTGTGGTATAATGTGAAAATGTTAGTGTTTGAGGAAAAACAGTAATTTATAAAATTAAAATGATATAGAAGATAGGAAATAGTAGTTATGGGAAAAATTATTTTAACAGGTGACCGTCCAACAGGAAAACTTCATGTAGGACATTATGTAGGTTCATTAAAAAGACGAGTAGAGTTACAGAACTCAGGTGAATTTGATGATATTTTTATTATGATTGCAGATGCACAGGCATTAACTGATAATGCAGATAATCCGGCAAAGATTAGAGACAATATCATGGAAGTTGCACTTGATTATTTGTCAGTAGGAATTGATCCTGCTAAGTCTAATATATTTGTACAGTCAGCAGTTACAGAATTAACAGAATTAACATTTTATTATATGAATTTGGTTACAGTATCTAGATTGCAGAGAAATCCTACTGTAAAATCAGAAATTCAGATGCGTAATTTCGAAACAAGTATTCCTACTGGATTTTTCACATATCCAATCAGTCAGGCTTCAGATATTACAGCATTTAAGGCAACAACAGTTCCTGTAGGAGAGGACCAGATGCCTATGCTTGAACAGACAAGAGAGATTGTTCACAAGTTTAACTCAGTATACGGGGAGACACTTGTAGAACCACAGATTCTCCTTCCTGACAATAAGGCATGCTTAAGACTTCCGGGAATTGATGGAAAGGCTAAGATGAGTAAGTCTCTTGGAAATTGTATCTATCTTTCAGAAGATGAGAAGGAAGTTAAGAAGAAAGTAATGTCTATGTTTACAGACCCTGATCATATCCGTATCGAAGATCCGGGTAAGATTGAAGGAAATACAGTATTCACATATTTGGATGCATTTTCAAATGAAGGACATTTTGCAGAATATCTTCCTGAATATGCAAACCTTGATGAATTAAAAGCTCATTATCAGAGAGGTGGACTTGGGGATGTTAAGGTTAAGAAGTTCCTTAACAATGTTATCCAGGAAGAGCTTTCTCCAATCAGAGCACGTAGAAAAGAATACGAAAAAGACATCGAAGGTGTATACGAAATCCTTAAAAAAGGAACAGAAGTTGCACAGGAAAGAGCAGCACAGACTTTAAGCGAAGTTAAACATGCAATGAAGATTGATTATTTTGAAGATCCTGAATTTTTAAGTGAACAGATTAAAAAATATAAATAAGATTTAGAAATATAAAAACCACATCAGATATACTATTTTTAAAGTTAACTAAAAGAAAATAGGTAAAGATGTGGTTTTTGTTTTAAATTAAAGTGAATAAAAATTTCATATCTGAGTTATAAAGTTGTTTAAATTCTCCGAAATAAAAGTTATTTAAAGTTTAACAATAAAGTTGGTCAAATTCTCCAAGTAAAGTTATTTAAAACTCAAAAATAAAAAAAGTTAATTAATTTACAAAAATAAAACTCATTTAAATTCCCAAAATATCAATAACATCTAATCCCGTTTCTACAATATATGCAGGAATGGATTCGTACTCAGGTTCAGGATATTTTAAGTCAGGTATGCAAATAGAAGGAATATTTGCATTCTTTGAAGCTAATAAACCATTTTCAGAATCCTCCAATATAAGAGCAGCTTTTAAGGGAACATCCACTGATTTCCATGCTTTAAGAAAAATTTCAGGGTTTGGTTTAGATTCGTTAACTTTGTCACCACCAATAACGAAACTAAAATATTTATCAATTTCTGCACGTTTTAAATATTTTAATACAATTTCAGTTTTAGTGGATGAAGCAACTACACATGGAATATTTGCGGCAAATAGAGCCTGCAAAAGCTCTTTTATTCCGGGCTTAATCTGAACTCCGTTTTTTTCAATTATATAATTCACCTGTTTTCGGGTCTCGTTAGAGATTATCTCATCAGGATAATCAGAACCGTAAATATCATAAAGAGTACGTTTGAGAGTCTCTCCGGCAATACCTAATGTTTTTACATAATTTTCTTTTCTTTGTTTATAACCGTATTTTTCTAATATAGGAGCCTGAGTTTCCATAAACAACTTTTCCGTATCAAAAAGCAGCCCGTCCATATCAAAAATAACAAGTTTAGTTTTGGTTTTTAGTTCTCTATTTTTACAAATAATCATATATAATGCTCCAATTCATAATAAAAATAATCGAATACTTAAATAATAGTGATAAAGGCATAGATGTTACAAGTTCTGAGGCATATTATGATACTTTCATCACATCTAAAATAAATCATAAAATAAAAATTTAATTAGGTCAAAATATTTATTAAAAAATTAATAAATGTGAAGTGAAAAAATTATTCCCATTTTGAATTGGGCAAAGTGGATTTTAGTCTTACAAAAATTAATAAACGTGGTAGGAAAATAAATCTTTCATAAGAAAAGGAATCAAGAAAATAATTTTTATAAAAGATATTGACGTGAAAAAAATTATTATGTATTATAAAGATATGAAAATGATTTTCGCGAAAGGAAATAAGATGAAAAAAAATATTTCGGTAATTGAAAATATAAACAGATTATATGACTCGTTTTTTGAACAGGAAAAAAAGATAGGAAATTACATACTTAGCAATTATAAAGAAGTTGTAAATATGACAATTTCAGAATTAGCTAAGAATAGTGGAACAAGTGTAGCAAGTGTTTCACGATTTTGTAAAAAGTGTGACGTGGACGGATTTCACCATTTGAAGATTGCATTGGCAAGAGAAATTGTTGAAGGTGATGACAACATACCGGTTTCTAATGATATTACAAGAGAAGATATCGGACAGTCATTACAAAATATTTTAGCAAATAAAATAGAAGAAATGAAGCAGACCATTTCGTTAATAGATACAAAAGAATTTGATAAGATTCTTGAAAGTATACAGAATGCGGGAATTGTACAGTTTGTTGCAGTAGGAAATACGATTCCTGTAGCTTTAGACGGCGCATATAAGTTTAATGAAATTGGAATCCGCTCCATGGCAGGAAGCATATGGGAAACTCAATTATCATTTTCTATGACTTTAAAAGAACAAGATGTGTTAATTGCAATTTCTAACACAGGAGAGTCGAAGCAGGTTCAGAAAATGGTTGAGGCCGCAAAGGAAAATGGAGCAACAACCATTGGCATTACAAATAATCCCGATTCGACTATTGCAAAGACGGTAGACTATCATATACAGACGGCTACCAGAGAAAAATTATTCTTAAATGAGTTTTATTTCTCAAGAGTATCAGCAACAACAATTATAGAAATTCTATATTTGTTTTTAACAGTAGGACAGCAGAAAAGTTATGAAAGATTAAGCAAATGTGAAAATCTTATGGCAGATGAAAAATTATAAGAGGAGGAAACATTTATAGAAAATGAACGAAGTTCATTTTCTATAAATGTTTCCGACGAATAGCCGCCGACCGAAGGGAGGGGGCAATACATATTAACAGGAGGAATTATAAAATGAAACAAAAATGTGCAAAAGCAGCTTATGAAATGATTAAAGATGGAATGGTTATAGGACTTGGTGGAGGAAGAACAATAGCTTTTCTTATTGAAGAACTAAAAAATGGAAATAAGAAAGTTAAAGCAGTTACACCTAGCGAAGATACAATGAATTTATGTGTCAAAGCAGGAATAGAAGTATTACCATTAGAATTTGTTAAGCAAATTGATATTGCGTTTGACGGATGCAATGAGATTGACAAAAATCTTAATGCGTTAAAGACTGATGGCGGAATTTTTACAAGAGAAAAAATAGTAGCTGTTATGGCAAAAGATTATGTGATATTAGCGGATGAAGAAAAATATTCAGATGAGTTAACATTTGAACATGCAGTTGCAGTGGAAGTAATAAAAAGTGCAAAAGAATATGTTAAATCTAAATTAGAAGAAATGGGAGCAAAAGTAGAAGAACGTTCAACAGAAATGAAAATGGGAACTTTATTAAGTGATGACGGAAACTATCTTATGAATGCGTACTTTGAAAAAGGGCAGGATGTAAAAGCATTAGATGAAAAATTAAAGCACATAACAGGCATAGTAGAAACATCATTATTTTATAATATAGTGTCAAAAGCATTAATTGCAGGAGAAAGTGGCATTCGTGTAATAGATTAAAAGATTGTGGTGTTATACAAAAGCAATTTGAAAAATGTGGATATTAAGTTAGGAGGATAATCATGAGTAATTTAAACTGGGGAATAGTTGGTACAGGATGGATTGGCAGTGAAATGGCAGAGGCTTTGTGGGCAGTACATGGAACTGTTTATGGAGTGTGTGGAAGTTCGCTTGAGAAGGCTGAAAATTTTGCCAAAGAATATAAAATAGAACATGCATATAATGATTTAGATGAAATGCTATCAGATAAGAATATTCATATAGTATACATTGCGACTCCACACAATATGCATTATGAAATGATGCTTAAATCATTAAAGGCAGGAAAGCATGTATTTTGTGAAAAGGCAATTACGGTAAACAGCAGACAGTTAGAAGAATGCGTCAAGGTGGCAAAGAAAAATAATTTAGTTATATGTGATGGCGTGACACTTCTTCACATGCCTTTATATAAGAAGATAAAGAAAATGATAGAAGATGGTGAAATTGGAAAGGTAAAAATGGTGCAGGTTAATTTTGGAAGCTGCAAGGAATATGATGTGAATAACAGATTTTTCTCAAAATCATTAGCAGGTGGGGCATTGCTTGATATAGGAGTATATGCAGTATCATTTGCCAGATATTTTATGGAAAGTAAGCCAAATGTTGTTCTTACCACTGCAAATTATTTTGAAACAGGAGTTGATGAAACAAGTGGAATTATTTTAAAAAATAATGATGGGCAAATGTCTGTTATTGCACTTACAATGAGAGCAAAACAACCAAAAAGAGGTGTTATTTCAGGAGAAAAGGGATATATACAGATAGATGAATATCCAAGAGCTCAAAAAGCAACAATTACATATACTGCTGACGGACATACTGAGGTTATAGACGAAGGTGATACGAAAAAAGCACTTCAATATGAAGTTATGGATATGGAAGAATATATTAATAATAATTCAGGACAGGAAAATCTTCAGATTGTAAGAGATGTAATGGAAACTCTTACTTCAGTTAGAAATCAGTGGGGAATGGTTTACGATTTTGAATAAGTAAAATTATGTAATGCCACAAGTTATAGATTAAAAGCCACTATATGCTTATGATAGTATATTTTTTTAGTAGATATTTGATTATTTACCTTTTCTACGTTAAAGAATACTATTGTTGCATGAGGTGGCTTTTAAATTATTGTAAGGTCTCGACATATAAAATTTATCAGGAATAAAAGTAATCCCGTTGTTCTGAGAAACTAAATGAAGAACAACATATTCGTCATGTGTTTCGTATATATATCTTGACTCAAAATTACCAACCTCATTACATAGTTTATCTGAAAGAACACGATGGAAAATAGTTTTATAATATGCTATAATGAGCGTTAGTGTGGAAAAGTATGCATTATATTTAAAATAGAACATAATTAAACAAGAAACCAATATAAAACAACATGGAGGAACAACAGTGGCTCACATTGATCAGAGTAAAATAAGAAACTTTTGCATTATTGCCCATATTGACCATGGAAAGTCAACTTTGGCAGATAGAATTATTGAAAAAACAGGATTGTTAACAAGCAGAGAAATGCAGGCACAGGTTCTTGATAATATGGAACTAGAGAGAGAACGTGGAATAACGATTAAGTCACAGGCAGTAAGAACGGTATATAAGGCAAAAGATGGAGAAGAATACATTTTTAACCTTATCGATACACCGGGACATGTCGATTTTAACTATGAAGTATCACGAAGCCTTGCAGCATGTGATGGTGCAATCCTTGTTGTCGATGCAGCACAGGGTGTAGAAGCACAGACTTTGGCAAATGTTTATATGGCACTTGATCATGACTTGGAAGTATTCCCTGTTATCAACAAGATAGATTTGCCTAGTGCAGATCCTGAAAGAGTTATAAATGAAATAGAAGATGTAATCGGACTTGAAGCTCATGATGCACCACTTATTTCAGCAAAAACAGGATTAAATATAGAAGAAGTATTAGAACAGATAGTGGAAAAAATACCGGCACCACAGGGAGATGTTGACGCACCACTTCAGGCATTAATATTTGACAGCTTATATGATGCGTATAAGGGAGTTATTGTTTTTTGCCGTTTAAAACATGGTGTTGTAAAAGCAGGTATGAATATAAAAATGATGGCTACGGGAGCAACAGCAAATGTAGTTGAAGTAGGATATTTTGGAGCAGGACAGTTTATTCCATGTGATGAACTTAGTGCAGGCATGGTTGGATATATTACAGCCAGCATCAAAAACGTAAAAGATACGCGAGTAGGTGACACTATTACTAATGCAGATAATCCTTGTGCAGAACCACTTCCCGGATACAAAAAAGTTAATCCTATGGTTTACTGTGGACTTTATCCGGCAGATGGAGCAAAATATCCTGATTTAAGAGATGCTCTTGAAAAATTACAGTTAAATGATGCAGCTTTGCAGTATGAACCTGAAACATCACTTGCATTAGGATTTGGCTTCAGATGCGGATTTTTAGGATTGCTTCATTTGGAAATTGTACAGGAAAGACTTGAGCGTGAGTACAATCTTGATTTAGTTACAACTGCACCTAGTGTTATTTACAAAATATATAAAAATGATGGAAGTGTTATAGAACTTACAAATCCTTCTAATTTGCCTGACCCAAGTGAAATTGAGCATATGGAAGAACCTATTGTTCATGCGGAAATAATGGTAACAACTGAATTTATCGGTGCTATTATGGAATTATGTCAGCAAAGAAGAGGAACATATATAGGAATGGAATATGTAGAAGGTTCAAGAGCATTACTCGAATACGATATTCCGTTAAATGAAATAATATATGATTTCTTTGATGCACTTAAATCCCGCTCAAGAGGATATGCGTCATTTGATTATGAATTGAAAGGATATGAAGCAGCTAAGTTAGTTAAACTTGATATTCTTATTAATAAGGAAGAAGTGGATGCACTTTCATTTATAGTTCCGGATGTTACAGCATATGAACGAGGCAGAAAAATGTGCGAGAAACTTAAAAATGAAATACCACGTCAGTTATTTGAAATTCCAATTCAGGCAGCAGTTGGAAGTAAAGTAATTGCGAGAGAAACAGTTAAGGCAATGCGAAAAGATGTTTTAGCTAAATGTTATGGTGGCGATATTTCACGTAAGAAAAAACTTCTTGAAAAACAGAAAGAAGGAAAGAAGAGAATGCGTCAGGTTGGTAACGTTGAAATACCACAGGAAGCATTTATGGCAGTACTCAAATTGGACGAAGATTAATATAAAAGGTCTCTTTGCAGCAGGCAGAGGGACCTTATTAGTTGAAAAGAGAGGTAAAAATGAGCAAACATTTAGAAATATATATCCATATTCCGTTTTGCGTAAAAAAATGTGATTATTGTGATTTTCTCTCCGACAGGGCAGATTGCAAAACTAAAGAGGAGTATGTGGATGCGTTAATAAAAGAAATTGAATTGTCAAAAAATGTTTTGAATGGATATGAAGTAGATTCAATCTTTTTTGGAGGAGGAACCCCTTCTATATTGGAATCACATTTATTTGAATGCATAATGAATGCAGTAAAAAAATATGCAAATATAAATGAAAATGCAGAAATAACAATAGAATGTAATCCGGGCACTTTGACAAGAGAAAAATTAGAAGTTTACAAGAAAACCGGAGTGAACAGATTAAGCATAGGACTTCAGTCGGCAAATGATGATGAATTAAAAAGCATCGGAAGAATACACACATGGCAGGAGTTTTTGGATAATTATCGAATATCAAGGGAATGTGGATTTGACAATATTAACATTGACTTAATGAGTGCACTTCCGGGACAAACGATTTCATCATATAATGAAACTCTAGAAAAGGTAGTTGCCTTGAATCCAGAGCACATATCGGCGTATAGCCTTATAGTAGAAGAGGGCACGATAATGTATGACAGAGTAAATGAAGCAGCACTGCAGGGAAAGGATATACTTCCTGATGAAGATACTGAGCGTGAAATGTATTACATGACAAAGAATATCTTAGAAGAAAATGGATATCACAGATATGAAATATCAAATTATAGTAAAGAAGGCATGGAATGCAGACATAACGTAGGATATTGGCAGAAAAAAAATTATATTGGCTTTGGAATAGGAGCAGCTTCTTTATTAGAAAATGAACGATATAATAATATTTCAGATTTAAATAAGTACATTGCTTTCATAAATGAAATATACAATTGCGAAGATAATATGGATGAAATGACAGCTTTTCAATATGGAAGTGAAGAAATGATGGATTATTTATTTGAAGATGAAGATGATTATGAATTTGAAAATAATAATCAACAATCAAGAGAAGATGAATCTGTATTCGAAGAAAAAATTTATCGAAAGAAAAGTGATAATGATACAGACTTTGATACTGATTATAATAGATTAGGTTCAATTCATAAAAACATTGAAAGACTCTCTAAAAATGATCAGATGGAAGAATTTATGTTTTTAGGCCTTAGAATGATGGAAGGAGTAAACAAAACTAAATTTGAAACACTTTTTAATAAGAAGATAGAAAACGTATACGGTAATGTCTTAGAAAAACTCACACAGGAGAAATTATTGAAAACCGAAAACGACAATATAAAACTTACCGAAAGAGGAATTGATGTAAGCAATGTAGTATTATCAGAGTTTTTATTATAATATGGAAAATATTCTATTTAATACTAATAAAAATCATAGCACAAACCGGATAAATGTATATAATAACGAAAGAGCATTTGCCACCGTCGGTTCAATGTTACATCATATGGAATGACTAGAACCGAAGGTTCTAATGTCAGACCATATGATGGAACATTAGAACTGCTACGAGTGGCAAGCAGCGAAAGCGTTCTTTCGATATTATATACATTTTTAATTGCAAGCAGCGAAAGCGTTCTTTCGATATTATATACATCCTTAAGGTTTGTGCTATTTTTCTATGTTCACAAATTATTTACAAAAGTTTCTATAATTTTTTTTGCAAAAATGTTGACAAATAATATGGTGGGTGCTATTTTAATTTATGAAAGATGTTAGCACTCAAAACTGACGAGTGCTAATAAAGTAGAAAGGAGATGGAATATGGAACTGACAGAGAGAAAAGTAAAAATATTACAGGCAGTCATTCGTAACTATTTGGAAACAGGCGAGCCCGTTGGTTCAAGAACCATTTCTAAGTATACAGATCTTAACTTAAGTTCAGCAACCATTCGTAATGAGATGGCTGACTTAGAAGAGATGGGATATATAGTTCAGCCTCATACATCAGCAGGACGAATTCCTACAGATAAAGGTTACAGACTTTATGTTGACGATTTAATGAAAGAAAAAGTTCAGGAATTAGACAACAGAGAAAAGAAAGTAACTGAAAGAGAAAACCTTTTATTTGAAAAGGTTGATAAGGTTGAAACCCTTCTTCAGAATATGGCGAAGATGCTTGCAACCAATACTAATTATGCAACAATGATTTCAACATCAAGGGATAACGAAGATAAGATAAAATTCATTCAGTTGTCACTTATGGATGACAATCAGATTTTATGTATTGTTGTTTCGGGAAGAAACAGAGTAGTAAACAAGATTATAAAAGTTAAAGACCAGATTAATGAAGAAATGGTTTTGAGACTTAATGTGGCACTCAATACAAGTCTTGCAGGATTAGCAGTTGAGCAGATTAACATAGCTGTTATTTCAACACTTACATCTAATGCAGGTGAACATAAAGAATTAGTAACAGATGTGTTACAGGCAATTACAGAAGCCATTGCATCAGAAGCACAGATGAAGATTTATACATCAGGTGCAACGAATATTTTGAAGTATCCTGAATTAAGCAGTAACGAGAATGCAAGTTTGTTGCTTTCAACATTTGAAGAAAAGAAGCCATTAACCAATTTGGTAAATGATAATGAAACAGGAATTCAGGTTTATATCGGTGAAGAAACTCCGGTAGAAGGAATGAAGGATTGTAGTGTTGTAACAGCAACTTATGAATTAGAAGATGGCATTAAAGGTACCATCGGAGTTATAGGTCCGAAGCGAATGGATTATGAGAAAGTTGTAGAGACATTAAGAACAGTTAAGGGCCAGTTAAGCGATGCTTTCAAGAAGGAAGACGAATAGAAAGGAAGGTCCAATGGAAAAGAATATTAACGATATGCCTGAAGAAGAAAAGGTAGAAAAATCTGAAACTGAAGAAGAAACAGTAGAAGATACAAATGAAACAGTAGAAACTGAAAAAGAAACAACAGAAGATACTAAAGAAGATAAAGACAAAAAAGAAGCAGAAGATAAAAATTCTTCAGACAAAAAAGAAAAGAAAAAAATATTTGGAAAGAAAGATAAGAAAGACCAGCAGATAGAAGAGTTAACTGATAAACATCAAAGACTTATGGCTGAATTCCAAAACTATAGAAACCGTAGCGAAAAAGAAAAATCAGCAATGTTTGAAGTTGGTGCAAGATCAATTATTGAAAAACTTCTTCCGATTGTAGATAACTTTGAAAGAGGTATCGCAGCATTATCAGAAGAAGAACAGAAATCACCAACAGGTCAGGGAATGAATTTAATATATAAGCAGTTGATGACAGCATTTGAAGAAATGGGAGTTACAGTCATTGAAGCTAAAGGCCAACAGTTTGATCCGGAATTACACAATGCAGTAATGCATGAAGACAATGACGAATTAGAAGAAAATGTTGTTGTTGAGGAATTCCAGAAAGGCTATAAATATAGAGACAGTGTTATAAGACATAGCATGGTTAAGGTAGCTAATTAATTTTACAAATAAGAAATTATTTAACATATATTTGAACTCGGAAAACCGAGAAATAAGAAAATTATCAATTTAGGAGGAAATATATCATGGGAAAGATTATTGGTATTGACTTAGGAACTACAAATTCATGTGTAGCAGTTATGGAAGGTGGAAAACCTACAGTTATTACAAATGCAGAAGGTGTTAGAACAACTCCATCAGTAGTAGCATTTGCAAAATCAGGTGAAAGATTAGTTGGTGAAACAGCTAAACGTCAGGCAGTTACAAACGCTGACAAGACAATCTCTTCAATTAAGAGACATATGGGAACAGATTACAAAGTAGCAATTGATGATAAGAAATATACACCACAGGAAATTTCAGCAATGATTCTTCAGAAGTTAAAAGGTGATGCTGAAGCTTACTTAGGTGAAAAGGTATCAGAAGCTGTTATTACAGTACCTGCTTACTTCAATGATGCACAGAGACAGGCAACAAAAGATGCAGGTAAGATTGCAGGACTTGATGTAAAGAGAATTATCAACGAGCCAACAGCTGCAGCATTAGCTTATGGTCTTGATAATGAAAAAGAACAGAAGATTATGGTATACGATTTAGGTGGTGGTACATTTGATGTATCTATTATTGAAATTGGTGATGGTGTAATCGAAGTATTATCAACTTCAGGTGATAACAGACTTGGTGGTGATGACTTTGATGAAGCAATTACAAATTATATGATTTCTGACTTCAAGACAAAGACAGGTGTAGACCTTACAACAGATAAGATGGCACTTCAGAGAATTAAAGAAGCAGCAGAAAAAGCTAAGAAGGAACTTTCTTCAGCAACACAGACAAACATTAACATCCCTTACATTACAGTAACAGCTGAAGGACCACAGCATTTTGATTTAACTCTTACAAGAGCTAAATTTGATGAATTAACAAGAGCATTAGTTGAAAGAACAGCAGTTCCTGTACAGAATGCATTAAGAGATGCCGGAATTACAGCAGCTGAACTTGGAAAGGTATTATTAGTTGGTGGTTCAACAAGAATCCCTGCAGTACAGGATAAGGTTAAACAACTTACAGGTCATGAACCATCTAAGAGTTTGAATCCTGATGAATGTGTAGCAATCGGTGCATCAATTCAGGGTGGTAAACTTGCAGGTGATGCAGGCGCAGGCGAAATCTTACTTCTTGATGTTACTCCACTTTCATTATCAATTGAAACAATGGGTGGTATCGCAACAAGATTAATTGAAAGAAATACAACAATTCCTACAAAGAAGAGCCAGACATTCTCAACAGCAACAGATAACCAGACAGCCGTTGATATCAACGTAGTACAGGGTGAAAGACAGTTCGCAAGAGATAACAAGAGCCTTGGACAGTTCAGACTTGATGGAATCCCACCAGCAAAGAGAGGTGTTCCACAGATTGAAGTTACATTTGATATTGATGCAAATGGTATCGTAAATGTTTCAGCTAAGGATTTAGGAACAGGAAAAGAACAGCACATTACAATTACAGCAGGTTCAAATATGTCTGATGAAGATATCGATAAGGCTGTAAAAGAAGCTGCTGAATTTGAAGCACAGGATAAGAAACGTAAGGAAGGCATTGATGCTAAGAATGAAGCTGATTCAATGGTATTCCAGACAGAAAATGCTTTGAATGAAGTTGGTGATAAGATTGATGCAAATGATAAGGCAGCAGTTCAGGCTGACATCGATGCATTAAAGGCTGTAATTGCTGAAATTACAGATGACCAGAACATCACAGATGCTCAGATTGAAAGCTTAAAGAATGGAAAAGAAAAATTAATGGAAAGCTCACAGAAAGTATTCTCAAAGATGTATGAACAGGCTCAGGCACAGGCTGGAGCACAGGGAGCAGGTCCTGATATGGGAGCACAGGGAGCTTACCAGGATCCTAATGCAGGAGCTGGAGCAGATGATGTAGTTGATGGTGACTACAAGGAAGTATAATCTGAATACACATATAGCACTGGGTTATAGAATATGATAGAATGTATCCCGTCCGGGTTTAGCCCGGACGGGTTTTACAAGTTATTTATACTAATATAAAAATAATGAAAATAGGACTAGGGTATGACATCCGTGTTTTATTTGCAGATTATTTATTCATACTAATATGAAAGGTGATAAAAATGGCGGAAAAAAGAGATTATTATGAGGTATTAGGCGTTGATAAAAATGCTGACGAAGCCACAATAAAAAGCGCATATAGAAAATTGGCTAAGAAATATCACCCGGACGTAAATCCTGGGGAAGAAGCTGCGGCGAAGTTTAAAGAAGCATCAGAGGCATATGCTGTACTTAGTGATGCTGATAAGAGACGTCAGTATGATCAATTCGGTCATGCAGCATTTGATGGAAGCGCAGGAGCAGGAGCCGGAGGATTTGATTTTAATTCTGCAGACTTTGGAGATATATTTGGAGACATATTCGGAGATATATTTGGCGGAGGCAGACGTAGTTCAAGAAACAGCAATGGTCCTATGAGAGGAGCAGATATTCGTGCTTCAGTCAGAATAACATTTGAAGAAGCTGTATTTGGATGCGAAAAGGAATTAAGTCTTAATCTTAAAGATGAATGTACAACATGTCATGGAACAGGTGCAAAGCCTGGAACACAACCTGAAACATGTAGCCGATGCGGAGGTAGAGGTCAGGTAGTTACAACACAGCAGAGCTTCTTTGGAACAATGCAGAATATTACAACATGTCCTGAATGTAACGGAACAGGTAAGGTTATAAAGGATAAATGTGCAACATGTCACGGCACAGGATATACTTCAAGTCTTAAAAAGATTGCAGTTACAATTCCGGCAGGTATTGATGACGGACAGAGTGTAAGAATCAGAGAAAAAGGTGAACCTGGAAGAAATGGCGGACCAAGAGGAGACTTATTAGTACAGGTTAGAATTATAGGCAATCCAAACTTCCAAAGAAATGGAATGGATTTATATACAAATACATCAATCTCATTTGCACAGGCAGCAATAGGAGGAGATGTAAGAGTTAACACTGTAGATGGAGATGTATTGTTTAACATAAAACCGGGAACACAGACAGGAACAAGAATCAGATTAAAAGGAAAAGGTGTTCCAAGTATTAGAAATAAAGCAGTTCGTGGTGATCAATATACAACTTTGATTGTAAGAGTACCTGAAAAATTGACTCATGAACAAAAAGAGTTAATTAAACAGTTAGACAAAGTATCAGGAAATACACTAAACCAAAGTGAAGATGAAAAGCCAAAGAAAAAGAGCTTTAAAGATAAATTTAAACTAGATTAAGAGATTAGAAAAAAGAAATATTGCGGATATAAAAGTAAAATTGCTTTTATATCCGTATTTTTATATATTAAAAATTTGAAAAAAATTTTATAAGTTAGAAAATATTAAAACAATCATTTAAATAAATAAAGAAGAAATAAGTAATGTATATATTAAATTAAGTAACAATAAAACAAGAAAAAATTGCAAAAAAAAGTTTTTGTGAACAATAAAACCAATGAGAGTAATCACTAATAGTCAAATTGTACAAAAACAAGCAAAAAAATAAGTGGTTTATAATAAAATATGTTGACTTTTGAAACGTTTTTAACTATACTGACTGTATAATAGTTATAAAGTTCAGGAGGAAAATTGAAATGAGAAAGAATTTAAAGAAAATCGCCACATTAGCAATGGCAGCAGCAATGGCTATCGCAGTAGTACCTGCAGTACCAACTCAGGCAGCTAAAACAGAATTAATTAAGAATGAATGGGACAGTTACTTTGGTGCTTCATCAGGATGGGCTGAAGGAGCAGAAGGAGCTTTGACAGAAAATTCTAAGTCATCTTGGACAGCCGATATGGATTCAATTGGCTGGGGTGGAATCTGGGGAGCTCAGATTAAGAATGAAAACCTTAAGTACCAGAAAGGCCAGTCATATACAGTAAGTTGTAAACTTAAAGCAACTAATTTAGATAAATGGGTTCTTGTTAAGGTTGAAGGAGATGATCCTAATGCATACGAACCTGATAAGGCTCCATTAGCATTTAAGTGGGTACAGTTACAGCAGGATAAAGAACAGACAGTAACATTAGATTTTACTTTGGCTAAGAATTATAGTGGACATCTTTCATTATACTTTGGCGTTGGCGGAGAAATGGGTGACAGAGAAGATGAACAGTTAGCAGGTCTTTACAATGGTTTAGTTACATTACCAAAGGATGGAGATCCTACATTTTCATCATCTGTAAAATGTTCTAACATTTCAGTAAAACAGGTTGCTACAACAATTAAGAAAGTAAGAGCTAAGAAAGGCGTAGCTAAGGTTACTATTAACAAGAGTGCAGTAGCAAAGAAATATGTTGTACAGTATTCAACAAAGAGCAGTATGGCTGGTGCAAAGAAAGTTGTTACGGCTAAGACAAATGCAACATTAAAGAATCTTACAAGTGGAAAGAAATACTACGTTAGAGTTGCTGTTGTAAACAAGAATGGAAAGCAGAGCAAAGAATGGAGTGCTAAGAAAGTAGTTAAGGTTAAATAATTAAAGCTACATATATAAACTGTTTGAATTGCAATAATAAATAAACAAGAGAAACCTTATAATTAGGAAGAATTCCTTTTTATAAGGTTTCTTTTATATTGGCGTGCCCGGCGATGTATGTTCCACTTTGTAACATACAGTTTATGGAGAAATAAAAAGTGAAAAGGCTAAAAGGGATATTTATAAAAGGCTGAAATGGATATTTATGAAAGGTTGCATTAAAAAGTTTTAGCGTTTATAATAAAATGATGTTTTGTGGTTTAAGAGAGGATTTTATTTATGAAATGGAATAAATATACGTTAAAAACAACAACAGAAGCTATAGATTATATAAGTGGTTTGATGATTGAACTTGGGATAGATGGAATACAGATAGAAGACAATGTGCCTTTATCAGAAGAGGACAAGAAGGCAATGTTTATAGATTATCTTCCAACACTTCCTAAAGATGATGGAACAGCATATATAAGTTTTTATACAGAGGAAGATAATGACGATGAAGCATTACTTCATAAAGTTAGAGAAAAATTAAAAGAAGCATCATTATTTATAAATGTTGGAGAGGGAACAATAGAAAAAGATATAACAGAAGACATTGACTGGGTTAATAATTGGAAACAGTTTTTTAAAGCTTTTACTGTAGGAGAATTTTATATTAAACCTACATGGGAAGAAATTGATGAAGCTCATAAAGATATGAAGATGATTGAAATTGATCCCGGGACTGCGTTTGGAACAGGAAAACATGAAACAACTCAACTTTGCATCAATCAGCTAATAAAATATGTAAAACATGGTGATACAGTCCTTGATTTAGGATGTGGAAGCGGTATTTTATCTATAGTTGCAAAAAAATTAGAGGCAGGTAAAATGGCAATGACTGACATTGATCCGGCTGCAATTACTGCATCAAAAGAAAATTTCCAGGTAAATCATATTGCGATGGATGACATTGATTTGTATGATGGAAATATTATAGATGATGAAGAATTACAGAAAAAAGTCGGATTTAATAAATATGATGTAGTTGTTGCAAATATATTAGCAGATGTAATTATTCCAATATCAGCAATCGTAGATAAATTCTTAAAGAAAGGTGGAATATTTATTTCATCAGGGATTATTTACATGAAAGAAGAAGATGTAGTTGATGCCATAAAGAAAAATCACAAATTAAAATTTATGGAAACAGTAAATCAAGGTGACTGGCGTGCAATTATGGCACAGAAGATTTTAGATTAAAAGAGTGGTATAGAATGTATAGATTTTTTGTTAATGCCGAAAATATATTAGAAGATACTATTTTAGTTACAGGTAGTGATGTTAATCATATAAAAAATGTTCTTCGTATGAAAATCGGAGAAGAAATCCTTATTAGCGATGGAAATGATAAGGAATATGTCTGCAGCATTTTAAATATGGATGATGAAAAAGTTGAAGCAAAAATATTAGATATAAACGGACCGGGAAGAGAATTGCCTATAAAAGTATATTTGTTTCAGGGATTGCCTAAAGGCGATAAAATGGAAACAGTAATACAGAAAATGGTAGAACTTGGAGTTTATGGAATTGTGCCGGTAAGTACAAAAAGGTCAATAGTAAAGTTAGATGCAAAAAAGGCAGCCAATAAAGTGAAAAGATGGAATGCCATTTCAGAAAGTGCAGCAAAACAAAGTAAAAGAGGAATAATTCCTAGAGTAAATGATGTCTGCACATTTAAACAGGCAATCGATATGGCTAAAGAATTAGACATGATTATAATGCCGTATGAAGAAGCAGATGATATGGAAAAGACAAGAAATATCATTAGAGGCTTAAAAAAAGACACATCTGTTGGAATTTTCATAGGACCTGAGGGAGGATTTGCTAAAGAGGAAGTAAATGCCGTTATGGAGAAAAATGGAACTCCAATAACTTTGGGGAAAAGAATTTTAAGAACTGAAACGGCAGGCATGGCTATTATGTCAGTAATTATGTTTATGATGGAAGAATAAGGAGCAAAAATGGAAGCGTATTTTGATAATTCAGCCACAACAGTAGTGACAGAAAATGTAAAAGATATAGTTGTAAAAGTTATGACGCAGGATTATGGAAATCCATCATCTATGCATATGGTAGGTGTAAATGCTGAAAAATATATTAAGCAGGCCAAGGAAAATATATCAAAAATATTAAAAACAGACCCGAAAGAAATATATTTTACATCAGGTGGCACAGAGTCGAATAACCTTGCAATAATAGGAAGCGCTAATGCAAATAAAAGAGCAGGAAATAGAATAATAACTACAAAAATTGAACATTCTTCTGTTGAGGCAACGATGAAATACTTAGAAGAACAGGGATTTGAGATTGTATATCTACCTGTAGATAACAAAGGCATTGTAGCTATGGAAAGCCTTAAAAATGCTATGAATGAAAATACAATTCTTGTTTCTGTTATGTTTGTAAATAATGAAGTAGGTGCAATAGAACCTATTGAAGAAATTGGAAAATATATTAAGTCAGTAAAAAAAGATGTTGTATTCCATGTTGATGCTATTCAGGCATTTGGAAAGTTAGACATAAAACCTAAAAAGCTAAATATAGATATTCTTACTGTAAGCGGACACAAAATTCATGGACCAAAAGGTTCAGGATTTATATATATAAAAGACAAAACAAAAATATCGCCAATTATATTTGGTGGCGGACAGCAAAAAGGAATGCGTTCAGGTACAGAGAATGTGCCTGGTATTGCAGGAATTGGTGAAGCGGCAAGAGCAGCTTATGAAAATTTTGATGAAAAGGTGGACAAACTTATTTCCTTAAAAGACAGACTTATTGATATTTTAAATGAAATGGAAGATGTTACTGTAAACAGTCAGAAAGGGAAAAAAGGTGCACCGCATATTGTAAGTGCAAGTTTTAGAGGCGTAAGAAGTGAAGTACTTCTTCATGCGTTAGAAGAAAGAGGTATTTATATATCAGCCGGCTCAGCATGCTCATCTAACAGACCGGCAGTAAGTGCTACTTTAAAAGCTATGAATATAGATAAAGATTTGTTAGAATCAACTGTAAGATTTAGTTTTAGCACATTAAACACTATTGAAGAAATAGAATATTGTGGGGAACAGTTAAACAGCTTGTTACCTATGCTAAGAAAATACGTTAGAAGATAGAAGGAGAGTAAAATGACACAATCACTTTTGATTAAATATGCCGAGATTGGTATAAAGGGAAAAAACAGATATTTGTTTGAAAATGCCCTTGTTAAACAGGCAAAGATTGCATTGAAACGTGTAGATGGAGAGTTTGTTGTAACAAAAGAAGCAGGAAGAATTTATGTTACTACAGAATCTGACTGCGATATGGATGAAGCAATTGAAGCATTACAATATGTGTTTGGTATTGTAGGCATTTGCCCAATGATGCAGATAGAGGACAATGGATTTGAAGATTTAGCTAAACATGTAATAAAACATATCGAAGATAACTATGAAGATAAAAATCTTACATTTAAGGTTGCAGCCAGAAGAAGCAGAAAGAATTATCCAATGGATTCCATGGAAATTAACATGGAAATGGGAGGCGTAATTTTAGATGCATTCCCTGAAATGAAGGTGGATGTTCATAATCCTGATATTGTAATTAATATCGAGATAAGAAATAAAATTAATATTTATTCAAAGATAATTCCGGGACCGGGTGGAATGCCTGTTGGAACAGCCGGAAATGGTATGCTTTTATTATCAGGAGGAATTGATAGCCCTGTTGCAGGATATATGGTTGCAAAACGTGGAGTGCATATTGATGCAGTATATTTCCATGCACCACCATACACATCTGAAAGAGCAAAACAGAAAGTTGTCGATTTGGCAAAAATCATATCAAAGTATACAGGACCAATGAATTTATATGTAGTTAATTTTACAGATATACAGATGTATATTTATGACAAATGTCCACATGATGAGTTAACTATCATTATGAGAAGATATATGATGAGAATTGCAGAGTATTTTGCAAATAAAGAAGGCTCATTAGGACTTGTAACAGGAGAAAGTATAGGACAGGTTGCAAGTCAGACAATGCAAAGCCTTGCAGCTACAAATGAAGTATGTACTATGCCGGTATTCAGACCTGTAATTGCATTTGATAAGCAGGAAATAGTAGATATTTCATTAAAGATTGGAACATATGAAACATCTATCCTTCCATATGAGGATTGTTGTACAACATTTGTTGCTAAACATCCGGTTACTAAACCAAATATAAATATTATTAAAAGATCAGAAACACATTTGGAAGAAGAAATTGACAGAATGTTTAAGGAAGCAGTTGAAACTGCAGAATTAATCGAGATAAGAAGAGACTAATTAAATAAAAAAGAGGGTAATAAAAAAGCAGGCAAACCTGCCTGCTTTTTTAGCAACATCAATTATACAAGATATGGCTTTAAAACATCTAAAATAGCGTTAACGTCATCTTCGCTATGGATGTTTAAGTCAATTGGTTTAGAAAGATCAAGACTGAAAATTCCCATAATTGACTTTGCATCAATTACATAACGACCTGATACTAAATCAAAATCAGAATCAAATTTTGTTATGTCATTTACGAAAGCTTTTACTTTATCAATTGAATTTAAGCTGATTGTAACTGTTTTCATAATAAATACCTCTCTTAAATATATTTTTATACGTCAATATTAACACGAGGCTGATAATAGGGCAATGATAAAAGTATACAAAATTTAATCAAAAAAATTGTTTGGAGTTTGTAAAAATGTTAAAAGTAG
Organism: Eubacterium sp. AF17-7; assembly: GCF_003461285.1. NCBI lineage: Bacteria > Bacillati > Bacillota > Clostridia > Eubacteriales > Eubacteriaceae > Eubacterium > Eubacterium sp. AF17-7. The sequence goes on from NZ_QTWU01000005.1 coordinate 74,196, forward strand.
CATTACATAATTTAGGATGTAAAGTAAATGCATATGAGACTGAGGCAATGGCACAAAAGCTGGAAGATGCCGGTTACGAAATTGTACCATTTAATGAAAAGGCCGATGTGTATATTATAAATACATGTTCAGTTACAAATATGGCAGATAGAAAATCGAGACAAATGCTTCATAAAGCTAAGAAAATGAATGAAGATGCAGTAGTAGTTGCAGCAGGATGTTATGTTCAGACAGCAACAGAAAAATTGTTAGAAGATTTGTCTGTTGACATTCTTATTGGAAATAATAAGAAAAAAGATATAGTTGAAGAACTTCAAAAATATTTTGATGATAACAAATATAATAAAAATGTAATTGATATAAATGCTACAAATGAATATGAAGAGTTAGAGCTGGCAACCGTAACAGAACACACCAGAGCTTATATAAAAATTCAGGATGGATGTAATCAGTTCTGTTCATATTGTATAATTCCTTATGCAAGAGGAAGAATCAGAAGTAGGGAATTTGACAATATAAAACAGGAAGTTACAGAACTTGCACAAAAAGGATTTAAAGAAATCGTACTTACAGGTATTCATTTAAGTTCATATGGCAATAATGAAAATAAATTAATAGATGTTGTTGAAATGATTGCCGGAATTGAAGGTGTTGAAAGAATAAGATTAGGTTCTCTTGAGCCAAATATCGTGACTGAGGATTTTGCAAAACGATTAGCAAAAGTTGATAAAATATGTCCGCATTTTCATTTGTCAATGCAGAGTGGATGTGATAATACATTAAAAAGAATGAATAGACATTATACATCTGACGAATATTTTGAAAAATGCGAACTTTTAAGAAAATATTTTGACAATCCGGCATTTACAACGGATGTAATCGTTGGATTTCCAGGTGAAACGCAGGAAGATTATGAAATCTCAAGAGAATTTGTAAAAAAAGTAAGATTTTCAGAATTGCATGTATTTAAATATTCAAAACGAGATGGTACTGTTGCTGCAAAAATGGAAAATCAGATTCCAGAGCCTGTAAAGACAGAAAGAAGCGAGGATTTGATTAAAGTTGGCGAAAAGCTTACAATGGAATATAGAAGAAAATTTATAGGAAAAAAGGTAAGCGTATTGTTTGAAGAAATAATTAATGTAGCAGGAGAAAATTATTGGGTAGGTCACACAAAAGAATATATTAAGGTTATAATGAAGAGTGACAAAGACATATCAGGAGACGTTAAAAACGTTTCATTAATTGGATTTGTAAATGAGTGTTTAAATTGTGAAAATATTGAAAAAAAAGGTGTGGGCAAGGAAATAATGCTTGCCACAATATAAGTTTTATATTAGTATAAAGGTACATGGAAAATGCCAAAAGGGCAAAAGGACGGGATAAGATGAGTAATTTAGGAAACACACAATACTTCAAAGTTCCACAGGAACAGAAGTTAGGCGTTGAAGAGATTTTAGAAAGAGTATATCAGGCGTTAGCAGAAAAAGGATACAATCCGGTTAACCAGATTGTAGGTTATATTATGTCCGGAGATCCTACATACATTACAAGTCATAATAATGCCAGAAGCCTTATTATGAAAGTAGAACGCGATGAATTAATTGAAGAAACAGTTAAGTATTATATCAACAACAAATTAAAATAAGCAACGGCTATACAAATGGGAGTTTCATTGAAGAAACTCTTTTTTGTAGCAAAAGCCCGGAAATGCGACTGCGCTTGCGCAGAGCCGCATGAGCCGGGCGCAAGAACAGCGAGAAACAAATGTTTCGAGCTGGCGAAAGCGTAAGCGGCGAAGCCGATTAGCAAAAGCCCGGAAATGCGACTGCGCTTGCGCAGAGTCGCATGAGCCGGGCGCAAGAACAGCGAGAAACAAATGTTTCGAGCTGGCGAAAGCGTAAGCGGCGAAGCCGATTAGCAAAAGCCCCAAAATGCGACTGCGCTTGCGAGCCCACGGTTTGGCAGGGCTTATTCTGTATGCTTAAAGGAGAAATGTTATAATGAGAATATTAGGACTTGATTTTGGCTCAAAGACAGTAGGAGTTGCAATTACAGATCCGTTAGGGATGACTGCACAGGGCATGGAAATAGTGAGAAGGGAATCACCTAATAAATTAAGAAAGACTCTTTCAAGAATAGAGACAATTATTAAAGAAAATGATGTTGAATTAATAGTATTAGGATTACCTGTAAATATGGATGGAAGTTCAGGTGAAAGAGTTGAAAAGACAAAAGAATTTGCAGATATGCTTACACGTAGAAGCGGAGTGGAGATTATTTTTCAGGACGAACGATTAACAACGGTTGAAGCATATGAAATAATGAATGAAGCAGGAATAAAAAGGGAAGACAGATACAAATATGTTGACCAGATTGCTGCCACAATTATTCTAGAGGATTATCTTAATTCGCATCGTTAAAAGTTATATGGTAGGAATATGACTTTTCATAACAGACTATGTATAGATATTTTTATTAACTGTCAGGAAAAATCATTAATTTGATGGAATGTACGCAGATAAATAGTTAGATTAATTAAAAAATGAAGGTATTATTTCGTGAAGGATAGGAATGTTTATAATTATAAATAATAATTATAAATGCCTAATTAAGTACTTTGCAGATACCAAAGTTAGTATAGAAAAGTAATAGGAGGAAACAAAATGAACGAAGTTCATTTTCTATAAATGTTTCCGACGAATAGCCGCCGACCGAAGGGCGGGGGTATTACATATTTTTCAGGAGGAGATATAGTCAAATGGATGGAAAGATAATTTTCAAAAATGAGCAGGGTGAAAATGAAGAATTCACAGTTTTATTAGAAACAAAAGTAAATAATATAAAATATATTCTTGTTGAAAAAGAAGATGAAGAGATAGCATATATTTTTAAGGACACATCAGATGATAGTAGTGAAGAAGCTGTTTATGAAGTAGTTTTAGATGAAGATGAAGTAGGATATATCGGAAAGATTTTTTCAGAACTATTAGAAGATGTAGATTTAGTATAATACGAATATGAACGGAGAAATATAGGAGGGAAATATTAATGAGCGAGACTGGAAAGTTGAAAATAATTCCATTAGGCGGTTTAGAGCAGATTGGAATGAATATGACAGCTTTTGAATATGAAGATGGCATAATAGTAGTCGATTGCGGATTGTCATTTCCGGATGATGATATGCTTGGAATAGATTTAGTAATACCGGACATTACTTATTTAAGAGAAAATAAGGACAAGATAAAAGGATTTTTTATAACACATGGACATGAAGATCATATTGGTGCGTTACCATATGTTTTAAAAGAAATCAGTGCACCATTGTATGCAACAAAACTTACAATGGGAATTATAGAAGGAAAGCTTGAAGAACATCAGATCAAAGATATAGTTAAAAGAAAAGTAGTTAAATATGGTCAGAACATAAATGCAGGTAAATTCAGAGTTGAATTTATTAAGACAAACCATAGTATAGCTGATGCGGCAGCATTTGCCATTCATACACCTGTTGGTGTTATTGTTCATACAGGTGACTTTAAGGTAGATTATACACCTGTATTTGGTGATGCAATTGATTTAGCAAGATTTAGTGAATTAGGAAAAAAAGGCGTATTGGCAGTTATGTGTGACAGTACAAACGTATTAAGACCTGGATTTACACCTTCAGAAAGTACGGTTGGTGCAACATTTGACCACATTTTTTCAGAACATCCTAAGACAAGAATTATTATTGCTACATTTGCATCAAATGTAGACAGAGTTCAGCAGATTATCAATTCAGCTGACAAATACAACAGAAAAGTTGTAGTAGAAGGAAGAAGTATGGTTAATATTATTTCAGTTGCAAAAGAATTGGAATATTTAAAGATACCTGATAATACATTGATTAATATTGAAGAAATGAAAAATTATACTGATGACCAGTTGGTACTTATTACAACAGGAAGTCAGGGAGAATCAATGGCAGCCCTTTCAAGAATGGCAGCATCACTTCATAGAAAAGTAAGTATTAAACCGGGAGATACTATTGTGTTTAGTTCAACACCTATCCCTGGAAATGAAAAAGCTGTAAGTAAAGTAATTAATGAATTATATATGAAGGGGGCAGAGGTTATTTTCCAGGATACACATGTTTCAGGGCATGCGTGTCAGGAAGAAATTAAATTAATATATTCTCTGTTAAAACCTAAATATGCAATACCTGTACATGGTGAATACAGACATTTAATGGTTCATGGACAGTTAGTTCAGAAATTAGGAATTCCTAAAGAAAATGTATTTATTATGAAATCAGGGGATGTTTTAAGTATTGATGAAAATGATGCAAAGATTACAGGAAAAGTCCCTGCAGGTTCCGTATTAGTTGATGGTCTTGGAGTAGGTGATGTAGGTAACATCGTTCTTAGAGACAGACAGAATCTTGCTGAAAACGGAATTATAATTGTGGTACTTACTTTGCAAAAATATACAAATCAGTTACTTGCAGGACCTGATATTGTAACAAGAGGTTTCGTATATGTAAGAGAGTCAGAAAATCTTATTGACGAAGCAAAGGAAGTTGTGGCAGAAGCATTAGACAACTGTTTAAGTAAAAACTCAGTTGACTGGGGTAAAATTAAAATGGTTGTAAAAGATAGTTTAGGTGAATATTTATGGAAGAAGATGAAGAGAAATCCAATGATTCTTCCAATAATCATGGAAGTTGAATAATCCGGGAGGAGCTTATGGTTAGGCGAAAAACATCAGAAGGCTTTGCAAGAGTTATGAGTAAAGTATTAAAATATTTGGTGATGTTTGTTGTCATTTACTATTTTGCAGCAGCAGCTTTTGTATTTGGCAGACAGTTATTCACAGACAAGGGAGCAGCACCTGCACCTGGGATGGATATGACAATTGAAGTAACTAAGAACACATCGATAAAAGATTTTGCAAAGACATTAGAAGAATACGGAATTATAAATGATGATAAAGTATTATGGGTTCAGTCATTTATATATGAAGTAAAGGTTGTAAAGCCAGGAACATATACTTTCAATACTTCTGATAATGGTGAAAAAATATTAAAAGTTATCAAAAGTGAAGGTAAAACTGATGAAGAAGAGACAACAACGGAATAAGAGAGGTTGATATGATAGTAAATGAAAGAATTGTATCATATATGCATTCGTTGGAAAAAAATAATAGTCAGGTTTTAGAGCAGATAGAAATAGAGGCTCATAAGGACAATGTGCCGATTATCAGAAAAGAAATGGAAAGTTTCTTAAGAGTTATTCTGGCAATAAAAAAACCTAAAAGAATATTAGAGCTGGGTACCGCAGTTGGGTACTCAGCCATTTTAATTAGTGAATGTTTAGATGAAGATGGAAAAATTACTACAATAGAAAATTATGAAAAAAGAATTCCTATCGCAAAAGAAAATATAAAAAAAGCAGGAAAAGAAAATGTGATTACTCTTTTAGAAGGAGATGCGTTGGAAATTATGCCTACACTAAAAGATGATAGCTTTGACTTTGTATTTATGGATGCGGCAAAGGCTCAGTATATTAATTTTCTTCCGCATGTTTTAAGATTAATGAAAACAGGAGGAGTACTAATTACTGACAATGTTCTTCAGGAAGGTGATTTGATAGAATCTAAATATGTTGTAAGAAGAAGAGACAGAACAATTCATAAACGAATGCGGGAATATATGTATGAAGTAAAGAACAATGAACAGTTAGAAACATCCATCGTTCCAATTGGAGATGGAATAACAATAAGTGTAAAGAAGAGATAAATATGAGAAATGTAGAATTATTAATTCCGGCAAGCAGTCTGGAAGTTTTAAAAACAGCAGTAAAATATGGGGCAGATGCCGTATATATTGGTGGAGAAGTATTTGGACTTAGAGCAAAAGCGAAAAACTTTTCATTAGAAGAAATGCGGGAAGGTGTAAAATTTGCACATGAACATAATGTGAAAGTATATGTTACTGCAAATATACTTGCCCACAATGCAGATTTAGAGCCTGTAAGAGCTTATTTTGAAGATTTAAAAACAGTAAATATGGATGCACTTATAATCGCTGACCCTGCAATATTTACAATTGCCAAAGAAATGCTTCCGGATACTGAAATTCATATCAGCACTCAGGCTAATAATACAAATTATGGAACATATAATTTCTGGTACAATCTTGGAGCTAAGAGAGTTGTAACTGCAAGAGAATTATCAATGAAGGAAATAAAAGAAATAAGAGAACATATTCCTGATGACATGGAAATCGAAACATTTGTTCATGGCGCAATGTGTATTTCTTATTCAGGAAGATGTCTTTTATCAAGTTTTATGGCAGGGCGTGATGCAAATAAAGGCGCATGTACTCATCCGTGCAGATGGAAATATGCCGTTATGGAAGAATCAAGACAGGGACAGTATATGCCTGTTTATGAAAATGAACGTGGAACATATATTTTTAACTCAAAGGATTTGTGTATGATAGAGCATATTCCTGAACTTATAGATGCCGGGATTGACAGCTTTAAAATTGAAGGAAGAATGAAAACAGCACTTTATGTTGGAACAGTTGCAAGAACATACAGAATGGCAATCGATGATTATTTAGAAAGCCCTGATAAGTATTATGCAAACCTTGATAAGTACAGGGAGTTAATTTCACAGTGTACATTCAGACAGTATACAACCGGATTTTTCTTTGGAAAACCGGACGAGACAACGCAGATATATGATAAAAATGTATATGAAAGAAATTATGTTTATTTAGGACTTGTTGGTGAAAAAGTTGGAGAACATAAATATACAATAACTCAAAAAAATAAATTCTGTGTTGGAGATACAATCGAGGTTATGAAAAAGGATGGAAGGGACATTGAAGTTAAAGTTATTTCAATTCAGGATGAAGAAGGAAATGAAATGGAAAGTTGTCCACATCCACAACAAAAATTATTTATTGATTTAGGAATTGATTTAGAACTTGGAGATATTCTTAGAAAAAAAGATGTTGTAACTGCGTAAAATAAATAAGAAATGACAGGCACCCGTTATATGATTTGTGCATAAAATGTATAAAGCATGTGACGAGGTGCCTTTTTTGAAGACATTTAAAGAGCCTTTGACACCAAAGGAAGAGAAAAAATATCTGGAAAGATATGCACAGGGAGATAAGCTGGCGAAGGATATATTAATAGAGAGTAATTTACGCCTTGTTGCACATGTAGCAAAAAAATATTCGGGTGAGAGAGATAATGAAGATTTAATTTCCATTGGAATAATAGGCCTTATAAAGGCAATAAATTCATATGATATAAATAAGGGAAACCGTTTAGGAACCTATGCGGCAAAATGCATTGAAAATGAAATGCTAATGATGTTTAGAAATGAGAAAAAAAGAAGCAGGGACGTATCGCTAAATGAACCAATAGGAACAGATAAAGAAGGAAATACAATATGTCTTATAGATGTTGTTGAGTCAGATAATGAGGACGTAATAAGTAATATGGAAAGACAGGAAAATGTAGAAATGATTAGGGATATTGTAGAAAATAAACTGACCAAACGAGAAAGAGAAATAATAGAGCGGCGGTATGGAATGAACGGGAGGGAGAGCGAGACGCAGAAAATAATTGGTAAGGATTTAAACATTTCAAGGAGCTATGTAAGTCGTATTGAAAAGAGAGCATTAGAAAAAATAAAATCGGCAATTGACTATTCATATAAAATGTGATAACTTATAACCTAAATAATAACGGAATGTTTGGAGGGTATATGGTTAGTAAAGTTAATTGTTGTGCAATTACGGGAACGGAAGTTTTACCGATTTGTGTTGAAACAGATGTATGTAGTGGCTTGCCATCATTTGATATGGTAGGCCTTTTATCGTCAGAAATAAAAGAGTCAAGAGAGAGGGTAAGAACCGCAATAAAGAATTCGGGATTTATGATTCCGCCAAGAAGAATAACGATAAATTTGGCTCCTGCGGATATAAGAAAATCAGGAACTTATTTTGATTTGCCAATATCTGCGTCGATTCTTAAAGCACTTGATATAGTAAAACAGGATGTCAGTAAATTTATGATTGCGGGAGAATTAAGTTTAAATGGAGATGTGATAAAGGTTAATGGAATATTACCTATGGTTTTAATGGCAGTTTCAAGGAAAATTAAAGTATGCATCATTCCTGAAGAAAATTATGGAGAGTGTGTAGCCATTGAAGGGATAGAGATAATAGGAGTGAAAAATCTTGCAGAATTAGTGTATGTGTTAGATATGAATCCTGATGAATTGAGCGAGGAAATATTAAGGCAGAAAGCTAATTTTGAAGAAAAGAAGATTCAGGAAGAAATAGAGGAAAGTTATGATTTTGCAGACATTTGTGGACAGGAGCAGGGAAAAATAGGAGCGATGATTGCAGCAGCAGGAAGACACAATATGCTTATGGTTGGACCACCGGGCGCCGGAAAAACTGTAATAGCAAGGACTATTCCTACAATACTTCCTGATATGACATTTGAAGAGAGAATACAAATATCAAAGATTCATAGTATAGCAGGGAAATTAGATGGAAGACTAGTGGATAAAAGACCATTTTGCAGTCCGCATCATACTACAACGGTAACGGGAATGACGGGCGGCGGAATGAAACCAAAAGTAGGACAGGTTACCCTTGCTCATGGTGGAGTATTATATTTAGACGAATTTCCTGAATTTTCGAGAAATGTTATTGAAGCATTAAGGCAACCATTAGAGGACAAAAAAATTGTGCTTTCAAGAAATAGTGGAAGCTATGAATTTCCTGCAGATGTGATACTTATAGCATCAATGAATCCGTGTAAGTGTGGATATTATCCTGATAGAAACAGATGTAGCTGTACACAAAGGGAGGTTAATAAGTATTTGTCAAAAATAAGTGGACCTATATTAGATAGATTTGATTTATGTGTGTATTTAAACAGAGTAGAGTATAAGGATATTAAAAAAAGTGAAAAAACTTCAGAAAAGATGAAAGAAAGGGTTATTGCAGCAGCACAAATTCAAAGGGAAAGATATAAGAATGAAACAGTGTCTTACAATGGACAGTTAGATGGCAGAAATATTAAAGAATTTTGTAAATTAAATAAGCCTGAAGAAGAACTTATGGAACAGATTTTTAATAAATTTAAATTGAGCATGAGGGCGTATGGAAAGGTATTAAAAGTAGCAAGAACGATAGCAGATTTGGACGAGAGAAAAAATGTTTCAAAGGGCGATATATCAAAGGCTTTGACATTTAGAACTCCGGCTTGGATGAAGTAAAAAGGGGGATACTATATATATGGAAGAAAGAGATTATTTTGCATGGATTTCAACTGTAAAAGATATACAATATACGAAGTTAAACAGACTGTTAAAAGGTGTAAATGGAATAGAAGAATTGTATCATTCAAGTGAGAAAAAATTACTAAATATGACAGATATTACAAAGAAAGATGTTGAGACAATTCTTAAGGCAAAGACTGAATTTGACAAAAACAGATTTTATGATGAATTAGAGAAGAATAATATAAAATTTGTCACAATTAAAGACGACGAATTTCCAGATAAATTAAGGATATTTGACCATAAGCCATATTTCCTTTTTTACAAAGGGAGTCTACCTGATAATGATAAAAAATCAGTTGCAATGGTTGGGGCAAGAGCGTGCAGTAATTATGGAAGAAATATGGCGAAAAGTATAGCTAAAGAACTGAGTGAAAATGGAGTGCAGATAATTAGTGGAATGGCAAGAGGAATTGATACATACAGTCAATTAGGAGCAATTGAAGGAGGAGAAAAAACTTTTGCAATTGTTGGATGTGGAGTTGATATTGTGTATCCGATAGAAAATATTGAACTTTATGAAAATATTATAGAATATGGTGGGATAATTTCAGAATATCCACCGGGAAGCAAACCTCTTAATTGGCATTTTCCGCAGAGAAACAGAATAATAAGTGGATTGGCGGATATAGTAGCAGTAATCGAGGCAAAAGAAAAAAGCGGTTCGCTAATAACTGTGGAATGGGCATTAGAACAGGGCAAAGATATTTACGCACTTCCGGGGAGAGTTGGAGACGCTTTAAGTGGCGGTTGTAATAGGCTTTTAAAGGTTGGTGCAGGGGTATTAACATCGGCAAAAGATATACTTGAAGAATTGCATATAGAAGAAAAAAATAGGGCTTCAAAAATAACGTCCCAAGAAAATTTACTTGAAAAAGATTTTTCCTTGGTGTATATTGAGTTAGGTTTACAGCCGATTAACATCTCAGAATTGATAGAGAAAACCGGCATTGAATATGAACGTTTATCAGAAATATTGTTACAGTTACAACTAGATGGAATGGTAGAACAACCAATGGAAAATTATTATGCAAGGGTTGTAGTGTGACATAAATAAAAATATAAAGGGGTAATTATGGCGAAGTATTTAGTTATAGTGGAATCACCGGCGAAAGTTAAAACAATTAAAAAATTTTTAGGAGCTAATTATGAAGTAGTAGCTTCAAATGGTCATATTAGAGATTTACCTAAAAGTACGCTCGGAATAGATATCGAACACGATTATGAACCAAAATATATAACCATCAGAGGTAAAGGTGGAAAACTTGCAGAATTAAGAAGACAGGTTAAAAAAGCAGATAAAGTATATCTTGCAACTGACCCTGACCGTGAAGGAGAGGCAATTTCATGGCATTTGGCAACAGCATTGAAACTTGACATGAAAAAAACAGCAAGAATAACATTTAATGAAATTACAAAGCCGGCAGTAAAGGCATCTTTAAAACAGCCTAGAGATATTGATATGAATCGTGTTGACGCACAGCAGGCAAGAAGAGTTTTAGACAGAATGGTAGGATATATGATTAGTCCGCTATTATGGGCTAAGATAAAAAGAGGATTAAGTGCAGGTAGAGTTCAGTCTGTTGCACTTCGTATGTTATGTGACAGAGAAGAAGAAATAAATTCATTTATACCTAAAGAATATTGGGATATGAATGCAACTTTAAATGTAAAAGGTGAAAAGAAACCATTAACAGTTGAATTTTACGGAGATAGAAATGGAAAAATGGAAATTAGCGGAAAAGAACAGCTTGATGGTATTGTGAAAGAATTGCAGAATGCTGAATTTACAGTAAAGGATGTAAAGAAGGGAAGCCGTTCAAGAAAGAGTCCGGTTCCGTTCATAACAAGTACATTGCAGCAGGAAGCTTCAAAAACTTTGAATTTTTCAACTCAAAAAACCATGAGACTTGCACAACAGTTGTATGAAGGTGTGGATATTAAGGGAAGAGGAACAATAGGTTTGATTACTTACCTTCGTACTGATTCTACAAGAATTTCAGATACAGCAGAAACTCAGGTTAGAGAATTTATAGACAAGACATATGGTGCTGAAAATATAACAAAAGAAGTTAATACAGGTAAATCTAATAAAAAGATACAGGATGCTCACGAGGCAATAAGACCTACAGATGTAAATATTACACCTGCTGAGGTTAAAGAACAGCTTAGCAGAGACTTATTCAGATTGTATCAGTTAATATGGAAGAGATTTGTAGCAAGTAGAATGGCAAGTGCCGTATATGAGACTACATCAGTAAAAGTTGCAGCAGACAAATACATTTTTAATGCTTCAACTTCAAAGCTTAACTTCCAGGGATTTATGCAGGTTTATACAGATAGTGACAGCGAAAAAGTAACAACGGATAATGTAATTGCAAAACTTACAAAAGAATCAGAATTGTCATTAGTTGAATTTAATGAAAATCAACATTTTACACAGCCACCTGCTCATTTTACAGAAGCTGTACTTGTTAAGGCATTAGAAGAACAGGGAATTGGACGTCCAAGTACTTATGCTCCAACAATTACAACAATTATTGCAAGAAGATATGTTACAAAGGAAAAGAAGAATCTTTATGTAACAGAACTTGGAGAAGCGGTTAACAATGTAATGAAGACAGCATTTAGCGCAATTGTAGATTTGAACTTTACTGCAAATGTTGAATCACTTTTAGATATGGTGGAAGAAGGAAAAGTAGAATGGAAGACAGTTATAAGAAACTTCTATCCTGATTTAGATGCCGCTGTAAAGAGTGCTGAAAAGAAATTAGAAAAGATTACAATTGCTGATGAAGAATCAGATGAAATATGCGAAGAATGTGGAAGAAGAATGGTTATCAAATACGGACCGCACGGTAAGTTCCTTGCATGTCCGGGATTTCCAGAGTGTAGAAATACAAAACCATATCTTGAAAAGACAGGAATCCCTTGTCCTAAATGTGGAAAGGAAATTATTCTTAAAAAAACACAGAAGGGAAGAAGATACTATGGATGTATCGACAATCCTGAATGTGATTTTATGTCATGGCAGAAACCTTCTACAGAAAAATGTCCTGAGTGCGGTGGATATATGCTTGAAAAAGGAAACAAGTTAGTATGCGCAGACGCGACATGTGGATATGTTACAGATTTGAAGAAAAAAGAGGAAGTAAAATAGATGAAATTTAAAATGGTTCATGAAAACTACAATGTAGTTGACTTAGATAAATCAATGGAATTTTATTCAAAAGCTTTAGGATTAAAAGAATCACGCAGAAAAGAAGCAAAAGACGGCTCATATATAATTGTCTATATGTCAAACGAAGAAGCAGATTTTGAATTGGAATTAACATGGTTAAAAGAGTGGGAAGGAAATTATAATCTTGGAGATTGTGAATTCCATCTTGCATTTGAAACAGATGATATGGAAGCAGCTCATAAACTTCATGAAGAAATGGAATGCATTTGTTTTGAAAATAAAGAAATGGGAATTTATTTTATTGAAGACCCTGATGGATATTGGTTAGAAATTGTTCCAGCAAAATAGAGGTAAATGAATGAAGGTTACGTATTTAAAACATAGTGGTTTTATGGTTGAAAGCAGAAATTATATATATTTGTTTGACTATATTGGTGGAAACATAGATAAAGCCATAAAATCGGACAAGAAAATTTACGTAATGGTAAGCCATATTCATGATGATCATTTTAGTAAAATAATATTTGATATAGCAACTAAGCATGATAATGTAACATATATTTTATCTTACGATGTTGTTAAGAAAATAAAGAAAAATGCTATATTATCAAAAATGACTGAGCAACTTAATATAATAAGAGTTCAGGCTCATGAAAAATACAAGATAGATGATATAGTTGTTGAAACATTGAAATCAACAGATGAGGGCGTGGCTTTTATAGTAAGTGAAAAAGATGGAACAATATATCATGCAGGTGATTTGAACTGGTGGCACTGGGAAGGAGAACCAAAATCCTGGAACCGAAATATGGAAGTTAATTTTAAAAGAGAGATTGATAGCATGAAGGGAAGAAAGATAGATATTGCTTTCGTACCGCTTGATCCAAGACAGGAAGAAGCCTATTATATGGGAATGGACTATTTTATAAAAAATGTTGGAGCAAATGAAATTTATCCTATGCATTTTTGGGGAGAACCTGAAATAATAGACAGATATAAAAATGAGTATGGTGGAGAAAACATAGTGAGTAAGGCAGTTTTTTGTAAATAAAAAGTGCTTGAATTATAAAATGACTTATGATAAGATGTCTAAGTTAGAGTAAACACGTTTGATGAAATCGGACCGGTGCCCATGCTCGGGGTTGTCCGATGAATTGGATTCAGACGGAAGATTAAAACCAAATGGAGGTAAAAAAATGAGCGTTATTTCAATGAAACAGTTATTAGAAGCAGGTGTTCATTTCGGACATCAGACAAGAAGATGGAACCCTAAGATGGCTCCATACATTTACACAGAAAGAAATGGTATCTACATTATCGATTTACAGAAGTCAGTAGGTAAAGTTGATGAAGCTTATAAGGCTATGGCTGATATCGCAGCTGATGGTGGTACAATTCTTTTTGTTGGTACAAAGAAACAGGCTCAGGAAGCTGTTAAGACAGAAGCTGAACGTTGTGGAATGTACTATGTAAATGAAAGATGGTTAGGCGGAATGCTTACTAACTTCAAGACAATTCAGTCAAGAATTAAGAGATTAAAAGACATCGAACAGATGGCAGAAGATGGAACATTTGATGTTCTTCCTAAGAAAGAAGTTATCGAAATTAAGAAAGAATGGGATAAGCTTGAAAAGAACCTTGGCGGTATCAAGGATATGAAGAGAATCCCAGACGCTATTTTCGTAGTAGATCCTAAGAAGGAAAGAATTTGTATTCAGGAAGCTCATGCACTTGGAATCAAATTAATCGGTATCGCTGATACAAACTGCGATCCTGAAGAATTAGATTACGTTATTCCAGGTAATGACGATGCTATCAGAGCTGTTAAACTCATCGTTGCTAAGATGGCAGATGCTGTTATCGAAGCTAACCAGGGTGAAGAAATGGTAGCTGAAGAAGTAGCTGAAACAGAAGCAGAATAATTAAATTTTTTCTAAATAGGAGGATATAGTAATGGATATTACAGCAGCAATGGTAAAAGAGTTAAGAGAATTAACAGGCGCTGGAATTATGGCTTGTAAGAAAGCTTTAGTTGAAACTGATGGTAATCAGGAAGCAGCTATCGAAGTATTAAGAAAGAAAGGCGAAGCTACTGCAGTAAAGAAATCAGGTAGAATCGCAGCTGAAGGTGTTGTTGCAACATTAGTTGAAGATGGAAAAGCAGCAATCGTAGAAGTAAACTCAGAAACTGACTTCGTAGCTAAAAACGAAAAGTTCCAGACATTCGTAGCTAACGTAGTTAAGCAGATCGTTAACTCAGATGCAGCTGACGTTGAAGCTTTATACGCTGAACCATGGGCTCTTGACACATCAAAGACTGTAAAAGACGAATTAACATCACAGATTGCTGTTATTGGTGAAAACATGAACATCAGAAGATTTAAGAAAATCGTATCTGACGGTGTTGTTGTATCATACATCCACGCTGGTGGAAAGATTGGTGTATTAGTAGAAGCTGATGCACAGGCTAACGAAACTGTTGAAGCATCAATGAAGACTATCGCTATGCAGATCGCAGCTATGAGTCCACAGTATATTAGCAGAGAAGACATCTCAGATGATGAACTTGCTAAGATGAGAGAAATCACAATTGATAGTGCTTTAAATGATGTAGCATCACTTCCAAAGCCAATTCAGAAAGATATCTTTGCTGAAGCATTAAGCACAGATGCATTAAGCGCTGAAGACAAAGCAATCTTAGAAGAAAAACAGAACGACAAGTACTTATTCAACTTCCTTTCAAAAGAAGCTATTGCTTCATTAGCAGCTATTTCAATGAGCAAGAAGGAAGAAATCTGTGCTAACAAGATCTTCAACGGTTTAGTTGAAGGACGTATTTCTAAGCAGTTAAAAGAAGTATGTCTTCTTGATCAGACATACGTTATGGCTGCAGATGGAAAGCAGACAGTAAAAGCATACTTAGCAGAAGTTTCAAAAGAAGTTGGTGCTCCAGTTGCACTTAAGAGCTTCATCAGATTTGAAACAGGCGAAGGTATCGAAAAGAAAGAAGAAGATTTTGCAGCTGAAGTAGCAAAACAGATGAAATAAATCTAGGTAGAATAATAAGATAAGAGAAAACCCTTTAAGCGTAGGTAAGTTACTATGTTTAAAGGGTTTTTTTGCGTCCAATGAGAACACACAACTTATCGCATAGTATCATAACTAATCACAAAAGTTGGACCGAATTTGGTCCAAAGTTGGTCCGGATAAAATGGACCAACTTTAAAAGAAGAGTTTGCTTAATTCTTCGTTAATAACTAAATTGGATTGCTATGAAATATTTATTAAATATTAAAATAATGAAATAAAAATGTATGCGAATAAGAGAACAACGTTCTATTAATAAAATATTTTAT
Source organism: Eubacterium sp. AF17-7 (assembly GCF_003461285.1). Lineage (NCBI taxonomy): Bacteria > Bacillati > Bacillota > Clostridia > Eubacteriales > Eubacteriaceae > Eubacterium > Eubacterium sp. AF17-7. Next base: position 90,090 of record NZ_QTWU01000005.1, read on the forward strand.
AGCAGTTCAAAATATGGAACTAAAAAGATTAATACACCATAAAAAGGTGTAAAGAAACAAAAATGCACCACTACAGTTAATGGTTAAATATTAAAGTTAGAATTATGATAATGGTGCTGGAAGCAATTGGCTTCCTAAAAATACAATTGAATAACAATTACAAATTTATGAAAGAATTTCATATCTTACACAGAATAATTAGTGTAAGGAGTAAAATTCCGGTGCACCTGTCTGGATAATCATTCATAGCAATGCGAAGAGAACCGAAGGATTGAAAAATGAAGGTGGAGCGAGCAGGACAGATTAAATGTAGCGGAAGGATAATAAAACACAGAGGAGTGAAAGAAACTCCTTATCCTCGAAATGGCGGCAGAGGAGATAGTTTCTTAAGGAAGCGTCGTGAACGCATAAGTGGCTTGTTTGTAATTCCCAGGTGTACGGGCGATGAGGGCTTAAAGATAAGCACAGTGCACATACATAGTTAATAACCCACAGTACTATGAATGAATATGAAAGGAGCAGAATAGTTGGGAATTAACACAAAAAAACAAAAGCCGGGAAAAAATAGCAAAGAAAACAATGCTAAAGAAAAATTGGAAAGAGATTTAAGAAGCTGTATGAAATGCAAATATTTTTGGGGAAATGATAACAGATGTATTAATAATGAAAAATGTGGAGCAGGAAAGCAAAAAACAGAAAAGCAGCAGGAGAGTAAATGTGTAGGATGTCCATATGGAAAAAACAGCAGATATTGTTTTCCGTGCATGAGAGATTTATTAGGAAAGTAAGAAAGAAGGATACATAGATGACTAAAAAGGCAAGGAGGCACAGACAGATGGAAAAGAGATTAGAAATAATTGCAATTGACCATGGATGGTCAAATATAAAAACAGTTAATACAGTTTTTTCTACAGCAGTTAATCAAATAGCAAATGAACCGGGGATATTTGATAATATTCTTCAGTATGAAGGAAAATTTTATTCAGTCGGAGGAAAAAGATTAGAGGTAAAAGATAACAAGGTTACTGACGAAAGTTTTTATCTTCTTACGCTTGCAGCTATGGCGAAGGAGTTGAAGATAAGAGGAAAGAATAGTGCAGATGTCTTTTTATCCGTAGGACTTCCGTTAACCAGATTCGGAGCAGAAAAGGATAATTTTATTAAATATCTGTCTAAAAAAAGAGAGTTGGAGTTTAAATTTGAAAATAGAACATATAGAGTAAATATTATTAAGGTGTCTGTATTTCCACAGTGTTATGCAGCGGTGGCAGATAAAATGCCACAGTATGATAGAAAGCATATTGTAGTGGATATAGGATCATGGACAATGGATTTGATGACAATAAAAAATATGAAACCAGAGTTATCGGAGTGTGATACAAGACCAATGGGGTTAATTACATGCATGCATGCAATTAATAAGGAATGTGTAGCCAAGTTTAATTGTGAAATTGATGAATCAGAACTTGAATATGTTATGAAAACAGGAATGTGTGATATGGAAGAGAGATTTGCACAGGTAGTTGAGGAAGAAATAAGAAAATTTACAAATAAGGTATTTAATACATTAAGAGAATTTAGCATCAGTCTCAATATTACACCAATAACATTTGTAGGTGGAGGTGCAGCGGTAATGAAACACTATGGAGAAATAGAGAGTAAAAACATTAGTTATATAGAGGATGTCAAAGCAAATGCAAAAGGGTTTGAATATTTGGCAAAAGCATTTATGATTTCAAAATCAAGGCAGAGGGGAGGAATTTAAATGGCTAAAAATGATGATGGATTTTACCATACATTAAGACTAAGTAGAAGAAATCCAAATCATATAAGAATGCATCAGATATTGGTTGATTTAGACAAGTCAGTATATAAATCTCAAAATCAATTTATTGTGGATGCTGTTGAGTTCTATATTAACGCTTTAGAAGAGGATGTGATTACAAATAGCGGAAAACAAAAAAGACAAGAAAGTTTTGCAACAAAAGAGGAGTTACAAGAAGTAAAAGAAAGTATGAGAGCGGAAATGATAACTGAGGTAAACAAACAGATATTGTCCGTAATTGGAACTTTTACAGGTAATCTCATAAAGGGAACAAACATAAATGATACATCAAAGAATGATGGATTTAATGCAGATGATACAGTAATGGGACTTGCAGAAATGTGGGGAGAATAGGAGGAATATGGCAGGAAATATTTTATATGGAATAAAAAAGTTTGGTATAAGTGTGGTTACAATAATTGCAAGAGTTGTTATAACATTAATTCAGTTATTAGTTGAAGTTGGTAGTTTGGCAGTTAGTATCACAGGAATAGTATTAAAAATATTTCTTGCTATATTATTAATTGGAAAAAGAAAGTAAATGAAATGATTTGTAAATTATTGTATAATCAAGGAGGTCAAAATGAACAGAATACGGGATGAAACAAAACCTTATCCCGAGTTATAACAGAATAAATTCGCAACAGTAGGAGCGGATGGGGTATAACACGGATAGCCTGCCACTCTTACAGAGAAAGGTAGGCAAATGAAGAAATTAGGTTTATTTATAATTGTAGGATTATTGTCAATGACAATTCCACAAATGAATGCAAATACATTTACAGTGCAGGCTGCAACTATTAAAAAGGTTACAGGTATAAAAAAGAATAGAGTAAAAGATGGTTCATATTTTTACTCAAAGAAAAAGTATTATGATGGATGCTATCGTAAAATTAGTTGGAAAAAAATAAAGAAAGTAAGTGGATATCAGGTTTATAGATATGATTACTATTTAAAAAAGTGGAATAGAGTATTAACCACCAAAAATAATTATTTTAAAATAACTGATACGTGTGAAGGAGAAAAATTAAAGTTAAAGGTCAGAGCATATAAAAAGAAAAAAGGAAAGACAATCTATGGACGTTTTTCAAAGGCTTTAATATATACTGAAAACACTCTTTTATATTATACTAAGAATGATAAGTTAGTAAAAAAGGGATGTTATGTTTCAGGTTTGAACGGATACCACAAAAATTGCGAGCAACAAGCATTTACACTTCAAAATGAATATAGAAAAAAAGTGGGTGTTAAACAATTAGAATGGTCTGAAGTGTTGTATGAAATATGTAAGTCAAGAGCAAAGGAAATAGTGAATGATTTCTCACACAATAAGTTGGATTCAACTGCTCAAAAAGTATTAAAAGACAAGTATAATTATGACAAATGGATGTTACGAGGTAAGGTTGGTACAAAGGAATATGGACTGACAATTGTTAGTGGTGAAAATATTTTTGGAGGAAGTACTTCACCTAAACAGGCGATGACTTCATGGAAGAACAGTCCGGGACATTATCATAATATGATACATTCAGACTATCGTTACGGAGCAATGGCTTCTTATGAGGGAAGATGGGTTGCAATTTTTAGTATGGTAGATGTAGATGAAATTGTTTTGAATAATAACATGGAAAGTCTGGAGTCTGCATTGCAAATTTTAGATAGATAGTAAAATATATGAATGGTAAAAGATCGTCAGTTTTGGCGGTCTTTTTCTTTTGGAAAGGAGAGTTTCAGTTAATGAATAAAATAAAGAGAATTGTGGCAATGATGCTAGCAATAGTTATGTCGATAACTGTGTTGCCACAATCGACAAAAAAGGTACAGGCTGCAACAGGTAAGGCATCTTTAGTAAATATAGGTCGGCTTGGAACAGTTAATATTGGTGAAAAAAGTGAAAGTGGCACATGGCTTAAAACAATGGTAAACGGTAAACCAGTTTTTTGCCAGGATTTAGGAAAAGCTTGTCATACAGGAGATGTATATGTATCATCAAATGACGAAATTTCAAGCGATAATTCAAACAAAAAAATATCAGTTGAGGCAAAAACAGGATATTGGTATGCATATGTAAAAAAGAAGGCAAATAAAGCATGGGTGTATGCTCAATGTCTCATATGGAGTGCAGAAGAAGGAAGAACAAGTGAAAGTCAGCTTAAAGATGTGATTAAACAGGTAAGAAATAATACCGGATATTATAATGATAAAACAGTAAATGAAATATACAATCAGATTTTTAATATAGATCATACTGTTATATGTTCTATTTCAAAGTGGACATCATCTGCTTATTCAAGACAGGTGCTTATGGAAATAAATTCAACTGACGAGGAAGAAGACTATAAATACTACCCATTAAATGATACGTTAAGATACAGACAACGTATAACATTAACAAAGAAAGATGAAGATAATAAAGCATTACCAAAAGTAAAATTCTTATTAACAGCAAAAAATGTTAAAGAATTATATTCCTTTAAATTTAATGGCTGGGGTGATGCAGAAAGTGGTGATGTTGACGAAGATCAAAGTAGATTTGAAATTGAAGCTTTGACAGATTCAAATGGAAAAATAACATATAAATTTGATTATCAAATTCAATCAGAAGATTATTACTATTGTAAAGCTGATGATTTAAAAGAAATGACGGATTCAGCAAAAAAGGAAATTAAAAATAAATTGGATGATGAGGGATATAAGTATGCAAGTGATTTATCAAAAAGTGGTGCAGAAAAATTAATTCAGTCAGATTTAGATAAGCAGATGAAAGCAATAAATAATAAATATGTTGTAAAGGAATTAGACACAGGAAATGCAAACATCATTACACAGGGAAGTATTGCGAAAGGAGTTACAATTACAATTCAGTCGGATAAGAGCTGGGTTAAGGAAAATGGCGTATGGCCAGATACTTCATCTGGAAAATATGGTTCTTACGAGAAGGCATATCAATTTAATGTAGTAAATAATTATAAAAAGGTAAAGCTTATTGCAATCAAAAAGGACAATGAAACAGGTGAAGTGGCTCAGGGAGATGCAACACTAGCAGGAGCAGTATATGGTATGTATGAGGATTATGGATGTACAAAATTATTGAAAAAATATACTACAGACAGCAGAAATCAGTTCAAAACAGATTATGTAAGATGTGGAAGTGATTATTACCTAAAGGAGATTGTTCCGCCTGTAGGATATTTGAAAAATGATAAAGTATATAAAATACATGAAGATGGTCAGGAATATACGGCTGAATATAATAGTGCAAAATCAAAATTAGAATTGGGAGAAGATGTTGTTAAAGGAAAGGTTTCTATAATTAAGGGAAAAGGAAATGGAAATGCAGGTATTGTTTCACCAGAGGTAAATGCACAGTTTCAGGTTTATATTGCATCAAGTGGATCATACGATAAGGCAAAGGATACAGAAAAAGATTTACTGAAAACCAATAGTGAAGGATATGCAATAACAAAAGAATTACCATATGGTACATATATTGTTCATCAGATTAGTGGTGATGACGAGACAGAGTATTGTCCTGATTTTTATGTTGATATAAAAGAGCAGGGAAAGACATATAAGTATCTTTTAAATAATCCTGAATTTACAGCATATTTAAAAATTGTTAAAAAGGATGCCCAGACTAAAAAGACAGTATTAAAACCAAACACAACATATCAGATTTATAAAGTGAATGATGATGGAACAGAAACGATTGTAAAACAGTCATATAATAATGGAAACAAAATTGTTACAGTGGACAGATTTATTTCAGATGATACAGGAGAAATAATTACCTATGAAAAATTAAAGGCTGGTAAATATCGAGTTTACGAGGTACAGGGACCGGAAGGATTTAAGAACAACAAGTCATTTATTAACATTGAAATTACAAATAAATCTTATAAAACAGTGACAGATAAGGATGGAAATGAGTATCTATATGCAGAGTATGAATACTACAATGATGAAACATATGGAAAGTTTACAATTAAAAAGACGGGACCAGGTTTAAAAGGATTTGAATATGAAACAATTATGAAAACATCAAATATTGACAGTTTTATTTATACAAATGCAATGAATGTTTCTTTACAGCAAAATCCATTTAAATATGAAGATGTAATGCTTAATGATGTGGTATTCGAACTTTATGCGAAAGAGGATATTGTAACACAGGATGGTCAGAATACAACATGGTTTAAAGCAGGTGAGTTAGTGGCGACCATTACAACTGGTTCAGGTGCAGAGTTTACGTCAGATTGTAATGGAATATGCAAAGCAAAGTTAGAAGAAGACGGAGCGGTAACGTTGGATGTCCCTCTTGGAGAATATGAAATAAAGGAAGTAAAGACAACATACGGTCACGTATTACCAAGTACTAATTCATGGAATTTAAAATTTGTGTGGAACAGTCAGGATGAGGAATATGTTTCTGATATTTCAGATAACACACAAGATGATGTTTTAGATATTAGGAATGAGTTGGTATCAACAGAAGTCAGGGTTACAAAAAAAGATGCAAGGACATCTAAACCTGTTCCAGATACAACTTTTGGATTTTATACAAAAGACAATATTTATGATAAAGATGGTAATGTGATTCTTAAGGCAGGCTCTAAGATTACAGAAGTAAAGACAGATAAAGACGGAAAAGCAATTATACCATTTTCTGTTCCGGTAATGGGAGAAGGATATGGAGATAAAGATTTACCTATTAATTCAGGTGATTACTATTTCTTAGAAGAAAATATTTCGGACAGTTACTATATTTCAGAAGAACCTATATTTGTTCATCTTGAATATAAAAATCAGGAAACACCAATAGTAACAGCAGAAGCAAAAGTTGTTAATGAACAGACAGAGGTTGAAGTTGATAAATTGATGATTGCCAGTAGTGTAGAAATTCCAAATTGTCATCTTAAGATTTCAGATGAAAATGGAAATGAAATTGTAAGTTGGATAACAGGAGATAAAGATTCAATTATTGTAAATGAAAAGTTAGAAGAAATGGGATATTTTAACTTTGAAGCTAAGATGAATGAAAACGGAAATATAAAAATAAATGGATTGTTGCATGATAAGGAATACGTCTTGACAGAGACAAAGCCGGCAGATGGATTTGTCTCAGCGACAGATATTTCATTTATGTTAAAACTGAAGATTGAAAAAGCAGATTATTTAACACAGATTTTTATTAAAGAAAATGAAAAATTTGTTCCTTCAATTTCAAATAAACTGGTAATGTATGATGATACAACAAAAATTGAATTTTCAAAGACAGAAATCACAGGAGAAAAGGAAATTCCGGGATGTGAACTTGAAGTAACAGATAAAGAGACAGGACAGGTAATGGATAAATGGATTTCAAGTAAAGATAAGCATATAGTTGAAGGGAAATATGTAGTAGGAAAGACATATATGTTTACAGAAAAAAGACCGGCAAGTGGCTTCGCAACTGCTGAAAGTGTCGAATTTAAAATTTCTGACACGGGAAATATTCAGCAAGTATCTATGAAAGATGATACCATAAAAATTCAGTTTTCAAAGATAGCATCTGATACTAAAAAGTTATTACCGGGAGCAAAGTATAAGGTATTAGACAGTAAGGGAAAGAAAGTATGTGAATTTACAACAAAGAAAAAGGAAACTGTACTTAATGGCATTTTATGTGCAGGGGAAACCTATACGTTTGTTGAACAGCAGGCACCTGAACATTATAAAAAAGCAAAGAATGTAAAGATTACAGTTAAGGATACGGGTAAAATACAGAAAATTAAGGTTGTGGATGAATGTATTCCAGAAGTGCCGGATACACCACAGACAGGTCATAATAAAAGTATATATTTATATGTGCTGGCATTATTATTTGGAACAGGTGTGTTGGCAAAATGTCTAAATGTAAAAAATAGATATAGAAAGAAACAAGATGAAGAATAAAAAGAAATTTCTTAGGACAAGTATTTCTGCATTAGTTGTAGTAGCTACAGTTTTAATAGCTGTAGTGGCTACAATTAAATATAAAGAGGATTATGATGAAGAGAAGAGATTTAATGATATAAGGGAAAATGTTGAAAAAAGCTCAGAAGAAAAAATACTCTATAACTTGAAGAAAAAAAACAAAGACATTGTAGGGTATATTGAAATACCTAATACAACAATAAGTTATCCAGTATTACAAACAACAGATGAGCCGGATTTCTATCTTAATCATGATATTAATAGGAATTATAGTTTTTATGGGACACCATATCTGTCAGCTTATTGTAATTTAGAAAAGTCAGATAATTTAATCATATATGGTCATAACATAAATGGAACAAAAATGTTTGGAGAATTAACAAAATATCGAGAGGAAAATTTTTTCAAGAAACATAGAAATGTTTATTTTACAACAGATAGAAAAAAGAAATATAAAATATTTTCTGTTATTAGTGTGAATAAGAAAGCATTTCCATATTGGAAATTTGTTATGGCACAGGATAAACTTGATTATGATGAGTTTATAAATAAAGTAAAAAAATATAGTTTCTATGATGTTGGAATTACGCCCCAATATGGAGATAAAATTATAACACTTTCTACATGTGATAATGAAAGAGGAAAGGATTATAGGTTTGTTGTGTTTGCTGTTAGTGTGTAGATAAAGGGTTCATTTTATAGTATTATAATAGAATAGACTGTTTGCTGTGAACATTTATAATATGTAATATACGTTGGAAGGAAATAATATGATAGATATAAATTGGAAAGTGTTTGAAATAAAAAATCAAAATGTTACGGAATCATTTGAAAGTATGTGTTACTTTTTATTTTGCAGAAGACATAAATTAAAAGAGGGGATTGTGACGGATTTTAATCAAGTAGGATTGGAAACGGAACCAGTTAAAAATTTAAATGGAGAATATTGTGGATTTCAATCCAAATTTTTTTTAAAAAAAGTAAACTATAATGATATTTATGATTCGGTTAAAAGAGCGTGTGATAATTATCCAAATCTAAAACATATAACTATTTACTTAAATTTACCAGCAAAGATATCTTGTGAAAGTGCTAAAAACATACAAAAAATTTGTAAAGAAAAAAAAGTAGAGATTGAATGGTTTACACAAGAACAGTTTAAAGTTATATTAAATCAACCAGAAAATCTGGATTTAGCAGAATTTTATTTTGGAAAAATAGATATTTTAAATATGCTATCAGATAGTAAAAACCTGAGAATTAATACATTGCTTTCATCAATGGAATATATGGAGTTAAATTTGCAAAATGAAAACTCTATTATAACAATTACAGAATATTGTAGAAGAATATTAGAATCTAACAACAAATTACATCTTTTCACAGGAGCAGCAGGAACAGGGAAAAGTGTATGTATGAGAAAAATATTAAATATATATGGTGCATTTGATGAAAAAAATAAGACAGAACAAATAAGAAAAATAGAGAATTTGGGGGCAATATGTATATTTATTAATTTAAACAATACATTACTTGATTCGTTGGAAGAGGTGATTTCCTCTTACAAAAATATATATTATGCAGACTGTTCTAATAACAAATTTATCTATTTATTGGATGGATTTGATGAAATACCTAAAGAGAATGTAGATTCTACATTACTACACATTGAGCAACTATTAGAAAAGGATGAAACTAAGAAAATTGTAATATCATCTAGACTTTCAAGTAACAATAAGTTTAGATTAAAGGCAACATTTAAAGAAATAGAAGAATATACAATTGTAGATTTGACTAATGAACAAATACATGATTATTTTGATAAAAAAGGAGATATAAAAAAGATTAATAAATTTAATGAATACTGTAAAGAAAAAGAATTCTGGGAAGAAAATATTAAGGATATCTTAACACTATCTCTTTTATGGAAATATATAGATGACATTAATTCTGAAAGTGTTTTTACAGATTTAATGAAAATAAACATATCCACAGTATTAAACGATATTCATTATAGAAAATATTTAGAAAAGTTGAATTTACCAAATCCTAAAGCAGAAAGTATTATTAATATAAATAAAAGGTTAGCATTATATTTAATGGAAAACAAAAAATTTTCTATCACAAATGCAGAAATTCAAGAGATAGTGGGTAACATTTATCAGAAGTGTGATTATACATCAATAAATGAAATAGTTTCTTTTTTGGCGGATGTATTTTTTGATGTTGCTATAACAGAAAATACAAGAGTATTTTCATATCAACATAGACGTTTTTTAGAGTATTTTACATTGTTGGATGTAGAAGAAAGGGTACAGAAAGATATAAGATATCTTAGAAAAAGTGATATTATTATTAATAAAGATTTATTTGAAGATATGCTTATTCCATACTTTAAAGAAAAAGCTATACGAAATAAAGATATTTCTTTAGCGTTTGAAGTTGGGATGTTTAATGTGTATTTGGGTAAGGATAAAGCATGGGGGGTGGATAATACATTTTATTATTGGTCTAGACAGATAATATATTCAATATCAGCACTACCGATAGATATTTTACAGAAAGCAATACATGACAGAGCATTACCTTTGGAAAAATTTTTCAATGAAATTCCTGAAAAAATCATAAAAATATTGTCTGAAAATGAAAATTTGAACTTAAAAGATGATTTAAAGCAATATTACATTAATTTTGTTTTGCTAATTGTGTTATTACATAAAGAAGGAAAAGAAAAATTGGTGTTAGAATTATTGCCTCAATATGAAAAGATTAAAAAAACATGTAGAGATAATGAATATTACTTTTATTCAATAAATTACAAAGAAAATTATCTATTTTGGCGCTGTATCTTGTACATAGAATTTGTCATTTATGATAATACGGATCAAATCATAAATAACAGTTATCAAATAAGTATGGAAGAAAAAATAGATGATTTATTGGATGGACATCTTAGAATTGATTATTTAGTGTTAAATTCGTTGTATTATAACTTAATACGATATTATCCTGAAAAATGTGAACAACTTATAAAGAATATGGATGTGAGTCAATTAAGTATTTTTGCACTTGCTGCAGTGAATGCAGAATGTTTAAATATAATTGTACAGAATAATCGTGTAATAAATGAATTGAAAACTATTCTTAGAGAAGAAATTAAAGAAGGGGGAATAAGGGGAATAATTTGTATTTCACTGAAAAAATTTTTAGGAGAAACAATAACAGAAAATGAAGAAAGTATTGTCATAGAGTATTTAAGATGTAATCCTTTTAGAGCACATTCAATGTTTTGGAAAAAATATTATGATGTAGTAGGATTTGTTATTATGTTATTTAAGACGGAAATAGATATGCAAAAGTTAGATGTGTCAGTTAATAGATATGTTTATGCTTATGAAAAATATTGCGAATTATTGCGAGAAAAATGCACGATTACAAAGTTTGTTAGCAATATAAAAGAAGATATAAACGGTAGTTTGGAATCAGTTTATTATATTCGAATTTTATTGGGAAAAGCTTTATCACTATGCAAAAGTGACAAGTTAGTCAAAAGTACAATAGAGTATATCAGTGAAATATTATTAAATGGAGGAGTGCTGGTAGTATATCAAACGATGAAAAGATATAATCGTAACAGATTTTTAAAAGCAGTAAATACATCGTTAGTTAATAAATTGAATCATTCATATATATACAAGGACGTAGACTATATGAGCACAAGTGATTTACTTTTTATGCTTTCTTTCATTAGTGCTGATTATAATGGAATTAAAAGTTATGATTTTCTACTCAAGGGACTAAGTAATGGTGTGATGAGGATGGATGAAAGTAAAGATACAATAGGAGACTATAAATTACTGGAAAGTTTGGAAGTGATTTTAAATAAAAATTGGCTTTCAACGAAACAAATAAAATTATATTTGGATAGAATAATTTTAATAGCATCAATCATGAATAACTATCATATTTCAAATGATGTCCATGGAAAAACCATGGAAATTCTACAAGAATATGATTTTGAATTAGCTGAATATTATTATAATAAAATATCGAATTTAAAAGAAACTTATAATAAAATTCATTATGAATTTGCAATGGAATTAATAAGAAGAGGGAGAAAAATTGATAGTATTGAAAATTGTTTAAATAATATAGAGGAAATAATTGATAGATACTATCAAAAAATTGAATGGCATAGTTTGTATTATAAAATTACAGCATATTTAGAAATAGCTTCTTGTGATTATTATACTAGTGCCCAGCAAGAGAAAGGTTTTAAGAGGGCATGTGACGAAATACAAAGAATGGAGGATGCTGGATGGAATAGAGAATTAGAAAAAAGAGAATATGGCATTTACGAAAGTTTATGTGAGATAAGACATAAGAAAGTTGATGTAAAAGAATCTAAAGAGAATAATATAAGCAATAATTTTCAAAAAGATTGTAATGATGAAAATAATTTGTTAAATATTATAAAATGCATAAAATCTGAGAAAGATTTAAGAGCATTTATTAATAAGATGGAGACAGAGTATATTCTTGACAATTTAAATGTTAATGAACAATTATTAAAAAAATGTATAGAAATTACAGGAAATATAAACCTAATTATTAGTTTACTAGAAAATAAGCATTATCCAAGTAGCACTATATATTCATGTAATAGTGGTAATTTTTGGATGCTTATTGTTGCTGCATTGAACAACCCAAAATCTAAAAGTAGTATTTTTGAGTATTTAATTGAAAGTGGAGGAGGGCATGATGGCTTTAGTGAGTTAATTAAAATTTATTCATTTATGGATAAGAGAGATGTGTGTATGAAAGCTTTTGAAACATTGCTTAATATAGTGGAGTTTTTAGTGTGTTAATTAACATATATATTACGAATAAAAGATTTGGATATATGTTGATAATAGAAAACAAAGAAGAAGGAAGATGATAGCCTTATGACTACATCTTCTTTTTTGATTTTAGGAGGAATTTAAAATGATGAATTACGAAATATTTAAAGAAGTATTAAAGAAAAAAATAAAAGAGTATATGCCTAGTGAATTTAAAAATTACAAGGTAGTAGAAAGAAAAGTTCACAAGGTAAATTGTGACAGGGACGCAATTAATGTTGTTTCTGCTGAGAAGAATAAGGGCATAAGTGGTTCACCGACTATATACATAGATAGTCTTTATGAAATGTATAAGCAGGGAGAAAGTATGGGAGAAATTATTAGAGATGCAGCAGATATGATAACAGAAGGATATAACAAAATGCCGGAAATAATGAAAGACGAAAAGCTAGATATGGATAAGTTAAAAGAGAAATTAATTGTAACGTTAGTAAACACAGCTCAGAATGAAAATTATTTAAAAGGTGTTCCACATAGAGAGTTTTTAGATCTTTCAGTAGTATATAGATGTTTAATAAATACTGATAAAAATGGAACAAGTTCAATAGTTGTAACCAATGATTTAGCAGAAACAATGGGAATGAATGAAGCACAGCTTTATGAACAGGCAATGGCAAATACACCTAAATTACTACCGGTAAGTATTAGACCAATGGATGAGATTATTTGTGAAATAATCTTAAAAGAAATGGGAGAAGCTCAAGATATTGTAAGTAGGGAAGAAACAATGAGTGTGATTGATGAAGTAAAGGGAAGTTCAAAAGGTATGGATTTGTATGTTATGACAAACTCTGAAAAATTTAATGGAGCATCGGAACTTTTATTTCCTGAAAATCTTGATGAATTGTCAAAAAAATTTGACTCTGACATTTATATTATTCCTTCATCAACGCATGAAATAATTGCAATATCATCAATAGGAAAGGATGTAAATGAACTTCAGGAGATGGTAAATGAAGTAAATATGAATGAGGTATTAATAGAAGACAGACTTTCCAATGAAGTGTATCATTATGACAAAAACAAAAAGGAATTGACCGTAGCATCTGATGCACCAAACAAAAGCCTTGATGACAATATAGTAGCAGAGCCGTTAAGTTATGATAGAACAGGAAAAACATTATAGGTGTTGTAATGGAGAAAAAAGAAGAAATTGGAACAATGGAAGATATGGTGAAAATTATAAATTCAGAAAAAGAAGAATTTATTTTTATATTGGAATGGAAGGATGAAAAAGATGGAGATGAATAACGACTTTAAACTGGATGTTGTGTCAGTAAAGCTGGTAAAAGAAGCTCCAATCTTTTCTGATGTGAAGATCACAACTCCAGAGATTGCAACATGGCTTATTGGGAAATATTTATGCGAAATGGATAGAGAGGTTTTGTGTGTAGTCAATTTGAAAAGTGATAATACGCCAATCAACTGCACTATGGCAAGTGTAGGTTCGCTTAATCAATCGCTTGTGAGTCCAAGAGAAATATTTAAAACAAGTATTCTTTCAAATGCTGCAAATATGTTACTAATACACAATCATCCTTCGGGCTCGTTAAATCCATCAAAAGAGGATATTGAAATAACAGACAGGCTTATTCAGTTGACGGATTTAATGGGAATCCCTCTACTTGATCATATAATTGTGGGAGGAAATAATATAGAATATTTCAGTATGAGAGAAAAAGGGCTTATGTTTCATAAAAGGGAAAGATATGAGCAGGATTATAATAATCTTAAATTTTACGGAAATGAAAGCACTTTAGTTGCTGAAAAAGAGAGAACTAGGAGATAAAATGGAAGATAGCTTTACTAAAAAAGAATTAGAACTTGCAAAATCTGTTGATTTATGTGAGGTGGCTTCATCACTCGGATATACGGTGAAAAAGATAGGAAAGTATCATACTTTAAAAGAGATGGATTCAATACGAATATATGGCAAAACTAATTGGTATCGTTGGTCAAGGCAGAATGAAAAAGGAAGTAATGGAGGTTCACAGATAGATTTTTTAAGAGTATTTGCAGGAATGGATATTAAGGAAGCAGTATTTTGGCTGCTTGACTTTGCAGGATACAAAAGAACGGAAAGTTATAGTACAGATTTAACATTAAAACATAGCGTGAAAAAGATTGCTCCAGAAAAAAATAATATAAAATTTGTACTTCCACAACAGTCAGAAAACAATAATTTTTTATATTCATATTTGCAAAGCAAAAGAAAAATAAGTAAAAAATGTATAGATTTCTTTGTGGACAAAAATCTGATTTATGAATCTAAAGGGTATCATAATATAGTCTTTAAGGGAAAGGATGAAAATGGAATAACAAGGTTTGCTAGTATGAGAGGAGTTTTTGATAAGAACGGTTATGTTTTCAAGTGTGATGTAAAAGGTAACGATAAAAACTATGGCTTTAATTTTGTAAATGATAAATCCGATGAATTAGAAGTGTTTGAGGGAGCAATTGATTTGCTAAGTTATTGCGATATTTATGATGATTATAAGACTAATAAATTGGCACTTGGAATGATTGCAGATGCACCATTAGAAACTTTTCTAAAAGAAAATCAAAATATAAGAATAATTAGATTATGTCTTGATAATGATGGACCGGGAAGAGTGGCATCATCTGTATTGAAGGATAAATATGAAAGCAGAGGATATAAGGTTATAGATTTACCACCGCCAAAGGAATATAAAGATTATAATGATTGGATTAAGAGCTTAAGAAGTAAAAAGACAATTACCATGGAAAAGTACAGGTAGTTATTGGGAAATTTTGAGTAAATTATAAAAAGTACAGGAAAAAATATCATGGAATAAATAAAAGGGAAAAAACATTAATGTAAATACTCACAGAAAAATGTGAGAAGTCAGGTAAAAAAGTTGAGGGGATTTTTAATTTCCAATATATTTCTATGTAAATATATAACATTTGTAAAAAACAGGGGTATTAGGGGATGTTCCCCTAACAAGAAATGGCATTTGTATCACAAAATGCGTATCTTGCGAACGACAGGTTGTTATATAAGCCATAACTGGGAAATTCTTAAAGGATACGGATAAGGAAAATCATAATTAGACTTTATGACAAAGTGTGATATTTAAATAATGGATTACGATAAAGAGAGGGTGGTATAAATGGAAAATGGAAGACATAGAGTAGTTAAACATTTCAGATTTACGGAAACGGAAGCAGCAAAATTGAGAAAACTTGCTAAAGAATTCAATATGACAGAATCAGAATACATACGTCTGTTACTAAATAATAAACCTTCTGATTATCCAGAAATAAGAATTATGCTGTCAAATCTTATTAATGAAGTAAATCATGTCGGAAACAATATTAATCAGATTGCAAGAAAAAATAATGCTGGATTTTATAGCCGTAATGATATGGAAAGCCTAAGAGCATATATGAGAAAACTTATAATGTCTACAAGAGAAGTGGAGAAATGTATTGGCAGTTACGAAGGTTATTAATATAGGTGATTGTGGAAATGGTTATCATGGGAAACATTTAAAAGCTGCGATTGATTACATAAAAAATGAAGAAAAAACAGATGGAGGAAGACTTGTAGGAGGGATTAATTGTCAGCCGGATTTTGCATATGACAAAATGAAAAATACCAAGGTTAAATTTGGCAAAATAGATAAAAGACAAGCTTATCATTTTATTATATCTTTTGAAGAAAACAACATAGATGATGACACTGCTTTTAAAATAACAGAAAGATTTGCAAAAGAGTATATTGGGGATGATTACGAAGTTATATTTTCAGTTCATAATAATACCAAACATAAGCATGGGCACATTATATTCAATAGCGTAAATATAAAGAATGGAAAAAAGTATCGTTACGAAAAAGGTGATTGGGCAAAATATATTCAGCCACTTACAAATAGTCTTTGTAAGGAATATGGTCTTTCGACAATAGATATAAATTATGACAAAAAAGAGAAAGATGAAAGGTACAAAGAATGGAATACATATCGTGATGGTAAATTTGTTTGGAAAGACATGGTAATAAGAGATGTTGATTCATGTATTCTTCAAGCTTCAACATATGATATTTTTTTAGAAATGCTTAAAGAGAAGGGATACAAAATTAAGCAGGGAAAATATATGGCAGTATTAATGCCGGGAATGAAGAAGTATATTAGGCTTGATAAAATAGGGGATGAATATACAAGAGAAAACATTATCAAAAGAATTATTAACGAAAGCATTGCCGATTATAAAAGCGATAAAGTTAATTCCGAGCCTAAGATTATATATTGCAGATTTAAAAGATATCGAAGAGCAAAACTTACAGGAATTCAGAAAAAATATTTTGCAAAATTGTATAGAACCGGTAAATTGAAAAAAAGAGCGTATTCACAGGCATGGAAATATCGTGGTGAAATTAGAAAAATGCATAAACTACACGAACAGTTTAGTTTGCTTTCGAAATATGGAATTACGAGTATAACTGAATTGACTGAAGCAAGAAATGTTTTAGATGATAGAAGAAAAAGTATAAATAGGAAAATTAGTGCAGTAAGACGTGCTGAGAAAGCAGCCGAAAATCTGTTTGAGACTGTAGATGTGATAAAGGAATTAGCAGAAAGTGAAAACTGTTATGTAAGAGGAGATGAATTTTTCAAGGAAGAACATGAAAAATATACGCAGCTTATATCGGAAATTAGCAGTCAGGGATACACGGTTGAAGAAGTAATAAATTTAAAAGAATATTATAAAAGTCAATATGTAAAGTTAAGAAACAAATTAAAGGATGTAAGAAAGGAATTAAGAATTGCAGATAATTTAATAAAGGAAGAAAATGAAAAACCAATAAGACAAGTGGAGGACAAAAAAGAAGAAAGAGGAATAGATAATAGAGATAGACAGCCGAAAAAATAGGCTGTTTTTTTATTTTAACAGGAGGTTAAAATTGGGCAGTGACACTAGAGACAAAAATATGATTATACAAGGTTTTAGAAACAGAGGAGTAAGTAAAGAGGTGTTAGAGCTGATAAGTGATGATGCAGATTATGGGCTTACAAGAGAACAGATAGCAAGATATGCCGATAAAAATATGGATTTTGCTCATATGAAAATATGTTCAAAATGCTTGAGAAACAATTATGATGATGAGGTTATTAAGGTAATTGTAGCTGACGGACTTAGTATTTCACAGATGGAAATGGCATTGGAATTTTATGAAAAGGGTGTACCAATAGAAGCAGTGAAAAAAATTACTCAAAGTGGCGAAAAGGCAGTAACGATGAAAAAGCTCTATGAAGATAGTCTTGCTGAAGGAAATAAGTTTGAACACGATAGGGAACCTGAATATGTAACAAAAATTATAAAATATTTGGAGCAAATGAATGTAAATTTATCAAATGCGGATAAAAGATTTACTGAAGTTGAAGATGTGTTGAGAACTTTATTAGATAACAATGAAGGGCAGCAGGATTTCGATAGGATACTAAAAGAAAATCAGGAAAAAGATGTTTTACTATCTGAAAAGCAAGATGAAATAAATAAAGCATATTCGCAGGCAACAGAAAATAGCAGAGAAAGAGAGGTTCTTAGAAAAGAAAATAAAAAGTTAAGAGAAAAAATAAGTGAATTAGAAGAAAAATATAGTAAAAAAAAGAAATCAGACACAGAAGTTATTGAATTTTCAAAGAAAGAATCATCAGAAGTAGATAATTTGAATCGACATATAAGAATAGACAGTAACAGCATTGAAAGAAAAACGCCAGTAAATAGTCGTGGAGCAATAAGTATTTTTACAAAATTAGCGATAAAAACAAAGAGTAGAAGAAATTTGGTAAAGCTTGTAATTGAAGGTGAATTGGACAAAAATCAGCTCATTCAAATAAAAAGTGCAATAGAGAAGGGACTTACAGAAAGTCAATTGGAAGAAATCATTAATGGTAGGATTTCAGCAGAAAGAATGAAGGAAATAATAGAGATTGCAGAACTTGAAAATAGTATGAATGGATAGAAAGGAGGAGATAATGGCAGATGAATTGGCAGAGGCAGTGCAGATAATCAGAGTTGCCTATGACGGTATAGAGATTGCAATGAAAGTTGGAAGTGATGGTATTGAAGCAATGAAAAAAGTATTGGCTGTTCTAAAGGGGATGCTTGATTATGAAAAAAATCTTGGAAGAACATCTATGAGAAAACTGCTTATGAGAGGTGGAGACCTTCAGGTACTTGAGTTTAGTAATTCTGAAATGCGAAAAGTTAAACGACTTGCAAAAAAATACGGAATACTTTATTCGATGATGCCAAATATAAACAAGGGACAAACAGAGATTATATTTCATTCGGAGGCAACACCAAGAATTAATGTAATGTTACAAAAATTGAAATCGTGTCAGATAAGTACATTTGATGACTATGTAAAGAAAAGTGACAATGATGGAAAAAACAAACTCATTGACTACTTTCAAAAACAGAAAGACGGAAATGAAAGGTTTCATTCACAGGAGGCAGAAAAAACAGGAGAAATAATGCAGGGGCTAATTGAAAAAGTAGGACTATATGCTGTTGATAATAAAAGCATAAGCGCTGATTCCATAGAGGAAAAATTTCACATAGAAAAGAATACAGCGAAAGAAATAATAGGAAAACTTGTTACAATGGGGGCATTGGAAAAATCAGAAATAGAAAATAAATATGATGTCATTATGAACAAGGAGACACTGACAAAAAGAATTAACAGCTACAGAAACATAGTTGAACGAATTAGGGCAGTATCAATGTCAAAGAACAGAAATCTTGAGGATATCACAGTATCAAAGATATTGATAAAAGAAGAAAATTCTAGGGCAGTTAAAACAAGAGTTCCCGGCACATGGGGAGAAAAAGTACGTTATGTGTGGATAAAAAAAGAAAATATAATGGAAATACATAACGGAAAGACAATGCTTACATTTCTTGATATGGAAAAGGAATATAAGCTATACGACAAAAATAATAAAGTCGTTCAGATGATAAAGGGCAGTGAATTATATGAAGGACACTATGATAGTGTAGGAGTTGCTGTAAGAAAAAGATATGAAAAGATGTCTCCAAAGCAGAAGATAACAAATAAAACAGAAGAAATTGGAAAGGGAAAACGATAATGATTTACAAGAAGAAAAGCCCTTCCATCATTATCGTTATTGTTGGAGCAGTGTTTGCGGCTTATGCGGGATATCTGGTAAATGGTGCATGGACAACGGGGATAAATATAAATGATTTTATTAATAAATTAAATCAGATTTTAGCACAGCCATTTAATAATTATTATAAAGGATATACAACAGTAAAAGCTGTTTTAAGTGCTTTGTTAATATATGCAGTAGCATTAACGCTGTACTACACAAGTAAAAGAAATATGATGCCCGGTAAAGAGTATGGTACTGCACAATTTGCAGACATATCAAAGGTGAACAATAGGCTAAGAGATAAGAATGAACATAGAAACAGAATTTTAAGTCAGAATGTTAGAATGAGTCTTAATACAAGGATGACGAAACTTAATAATAATATCCTTATTATTGGAGGTTCAGGAGCAGGCAAGACTTTTTACGAGGTAAAACCTAATCTTATGCAGATGCCGGATGATTGTTCATTTATATTGACCGATCCCAAAGGAGGTGCGAAACGTTCCATAGTGAAAAGCTATGGCACGATTGCAACTAATAATTGAATAAAAAAAATAGTAGTAAATCGGAGAACTAAACACACGATATGTCGAATGATGGGGTAACGTCCTGAAAGGCAACCCTAATCCTCCGACTTGCACCTAAGTTAGTAGAAACTAAAGTGTAAGAAGCTCGGTGAAGTCGGCAGAGAGATACCGAAACAGATTAGATGTCGAAAGCATTTCAGAGGTGAGATGTGTATCCTATATGCCGGGGGTCTATAAACTATCTATGGTGAGAATGAAGAGAGTTAAGCTCTTCTGACGAAACTTCGAATGTACGGGTCTATATCGGGACTATGTAGAAATGCATAGTGGCACAAATAGTGTCGTTACTGTGGGCGAGTAAGACTCCGCCTTTATGAAAGTCCATACATTGTTACAGGTAGTGTCAAGGTAACAGGCTCATAGAAGGAACCTAAGGATAGATGTAAAGATAGTGTGTTTGGAACGTTGGAAGCTGACAGCGTGGAGAATCTACTTTCTACGAAACGTATCAAACGGGAAAATCACAATAGTGATATAAGTGAGATTATGTCAGTGAAAGCGGAGGTATAGTACCGAAGAAACCGTGATAATAAGCGGTGGAGGGAAGACCTCTAGTCATACAGTTAAGCAAATTAAAGTCGAATGGTATGGGTTCGAGTAAGACTAAGAGATGTAATCACTCCCAGATAGGAGGTTACAGACCATGCTAAAGAAAACCAAATTGAGATACAACGAATATTATGATATGCAAAGAGTATATGATTCATTGTATTCAGCAAGTAAAAACGGTAACAACTTTTATAAGTTACTGGAGATTATTGGTTCAGAAGAAAATATCAGGTTAGCATATAGAAACCTAAAGAGTAATAAAGGTAGTAATACCAAGGGAACTGATGGAAAGACAATAGACGATATTAAAGAACTAACAGATGAAACTGTGATTAATACAGTGAGAGAGATGTTAGCTGACTACAAACCTAAGTCTGTCAGAAGAGTGTACATTCCAAAACCAGGAAGTGACAAGAAAAGACCATTGGGTATTCCGTGTATATGGGACAGATTGGTTCAGCAGTGCATATTGCAGGTCCTTGAACCAATCTGTGAACCTAAGTTTCACAACCATTCATATGGTTTTAGACCAAACAGAGACACACATCACGCAATTAGTAGAACAGTTAGTATGATAAATATGTACAAGCATTACTACTGTGTTGATGTTGACATAAAAGGGTTTTTCGACAATGTCGACCACGGAAAACTTTTGAAACAGATATGGACACTTGGAATAAGAGACAAGCGTTTAATAAGTATCATAAGTAAGATACTTAAGTCAGAAATAAAGGGAGAAGGAATACCGACAAAAGGTACACCACAAGGTGGAATAATAAGTCCACTACTATCCCTAATAGTCTTAAATGAATTAGATTGGTGGATAAGTAATCAATGGGAAACATTCAAACCAAACAGAATGTCTAATGTTGCAGCATTTCGAACATATGCGAAGAAATACACCAATCTGAAAGATGGATTTCTAATAAGATATGCAGATGATTTCAAAATAATGTGTGGAAGTTATAACGAAGCACAGAGATGGTATCACGCAACAGTGGATTTCTTAAAAACAAGATTGAAATTGGACATAAGTGAAGGAAAATCAAAAGTCATAAATCTTAAGAAAAACTCATCAACATATTTAGGTTTTAAAATAAAAGTCGTTCCAAAGGGGAAGACCAGATATGGTTATATAGCAAAGACTGATATGAGTGACAAGGCAATTAAGAATGCAAAAAGCAATCTAAAAGCCAAAATAATTAACATTCGAAAAGACAACCCAACAGTGGCAATTAAAAACTATAATTCAGCCATTAGAGGAATACAAAATTATTATTGCATAGCAACAAATATTTACAACAATTTAACGGATGTGAATTACGCTCTCTTACCAACCATAAGAATACGTCTTAGAGACATTAGCAAAACAATTCCATTTAAGGAAACAGACATTAATTTTCAAAAACAAACAATGGGCATTCAGAAAGAAACAAAAATTGTAACCATAGGAGATATGTGTTTACTCCCATTAACGGGAGTTCACCATAGGAGTCCTATGAATTTCTCTCAGGAAATAAGTAATTATACTTCAAAAGGTCGAGAGAAAATACACAAGAATTTAATGCTTATTACACAAAGAGAATTTGAAGCCATAGCTAAAATGAGAGACCCAACAGAAACAATAGAATTTAATGACAATAGTTTATCAGCATATGTCATTCAGCAAGGAAATTGTTACATAACGGGTAAGAAGTTAGATGTTAGCCATATGAAGTGCATTAGAAAGAAACCTTTAAAAAAGAGGGGAACTAATAATCACGGAAATATAATCTTTATAAATTCAGATGTGTACAAGGCAATATTTACGAGAAAGATGGTTGAAGCCCAAGGTTTATTAAGAAAATTTAAGTTGAATGAAGAACAATGGAAAAAAGTTAATTATATAAGGCAAAATTATGATTACCAAAAGGTTTAGACAATAAATAATTTGCAAAAGTATGATGGCACGCCGTATGAGGCGAAAGTCTCACGTACGGTGTAGAGCAGGGGAAAAGGTGGAGATAATATCAAATCCTTACCTATTGCTATAAATCCTTAGAAGCTGCGGGCAGATGTTAAAAAATAACGGATATAACCTGAAAGTCATTAATCTGTTAGAGATGGATAAATCAGACTGTTACAATCCATTTTCCTATATCAGAGAGGAAACAGATGTGGTCAAGCTGATTACAAACCTTATCAGCAATACGACACCAAAGGGAGCGACACCAAGTGATCCGTTCTGGGAAAAGGCGGAAGGATTGTTCTTACAGGCTATCTTTTATTATGTGTGGCTGGAGGTACAGCCGGCAAAGAGAAACTTTGAGACAGTACTTAAACTTCTTGGAGAAGCAGAGGTTACAGAGCAGGGGAAGGCATCAAAGCTGGATGTGCGTATGAAGTTTTTAGAGGAAAGTTCCCCACTTGGAGCCAATCATCCGGCAGTCAAGCAGTACAACAAATGTATGAGAGGTGCAGGAGATACCGTCCGTTCCATTATCATAAGTGCCAACTCAAGACTTGCATTTCTTGAGAATAAGCAGGTTTTACGACTACTCTCAAAAGATGAGCTTAATCTGTCCGATATCGGTATTGGAGTAAATGGGGATGGTGAGACAAAGACAGCACTGTTTTGTGTAATCCCGGATAGTGATAAATCCTATAACTTTATTATCGGTATGTTATACACGCAGATATTTCAGGAATTGTACTATCAGGCAGACTTTAATTGTGGTGGAAGGCTGCCAATCCATGTGACATTTATGTTAGATGAATTTGCGAATGTCGCATTGCCAGATGACTTCTGTTCACTGTTATCGACAATGCGAAGCCGTGAGATTTCAAGTATTATCATTATTCAGAACTTTGCCCAGTTAAAAGCACTTTTTAAAGATACCTGGGAGACAATTCCCGGCAACTGCGATACGTTCATCTATCTCGGTGGAAACGAGCAGAGTACGCATAAGTATGTGTCAGAGCTGCTTGGAAAAGGTACGATTGATAAGAAGTCAAGTGGAGAAACAAAGGGCAGACAGGGAAGCTCTTCAAGAAATTATGATGTACTTGGTAGAGAACTTATGACACCTGACGAAGCGAGAAAATTTGATAATAAAAAATGTCTAATATTCATAAGAGGTTTTGATCCCATTGTAGATAATAAGTTCAATCCATTTACTCATCCGGCATTCAATCAGATGGCAGATGGAAAAGGAAAATCATATGAACATATACCAAGGGAGGATTCGGTTATTATCGGACCTCCCTTTGAAATATTAAATAGAAAGTCATTGGAGTACTACGAAAGATTAAAAGAGAAAGGAAAAAACGTGTACATAGACAAGCTTACAATGGCGGAATTTATGCTTCTAAAAAATGAAACAGTGATAAAAAGGTTAAAAAAGATTGAACCTCAAAAAGAAAACTCAAAAGTAGATATGGAAATATCAGGAGAGCTTGAATATCAGGAAGATATGGAAAGTGCTAATGACACAAATGAAATTAAAAGGTGGAAAAAATTAAAGGAGGATACAGTTACAAATCGAATGATTTTTTGGAAGTTCTCAAAAGAACAGTGCGATGAAGTGAAGAAGGAAATGAGGGAAGGTGTTCCTGTTAATGTGATATTAAATTATTTTTACCCAGATGTTTCTGTGGAAAAAATGAGGAAGGAAAGACAAAAATATGGAAGTTAAGAAGATAGGAGAAACTATGACGAGAAATTTATTGGAAGAAGTGAGGAAACAAAAAGATATGAAAGGTATTGGTAAAAAAATAAAAAAAGAATTATTTCCTGTTTTATCAGGTTCGGTAGCAATGATGGAAAAGTTATGTACAAGAGTAATGGCAGCAGATACAAGTTCTGTTACAAAACCTCTTGATAATCTGAAAACGCTGGTTATTGCAATTATTGGAGCGATTGGTGTAATTATTCTTGCTAAAAATGTAATGGAGTTTGCCCAGGCTTATCAGCAACAGGATTCATCCACAATGAATTCAGCATTAAAAGGAATAGTGGCTGGAGTAATGATGGCAGGTATATCATCAGTTCTTGGAATCCTTGGATTTTAGTCTTAAATCATGGAAGAAAAGAGGTGATGATATTTGGATATATTTAAACTAGGACAACAGATTCTGGATTTACTGGAGATGGTATTTGGATTTTGGAATAATCAAATATCACTTGTGTTTGCACTTTTAGGACAATCTCCTGAGTCATTTAAAGATGGAGGACCTTGGGGTGTAGTTCAAAGTATTGAACCTATCTTTGTTGGAGTAGGTTCATCTTTAGTTGTCTTGTTTTTTGTAATAGGCTTTTGTTCTGAAAGTGTGGATGTGAAAGAAGATATGAGATTTGAAGTAATATTGAGAATGCTTATGAGAATAGGAATAGCAGAATGGCTTGTTGCAAACAATGTAACCATAATGAAGGCATTTTTTACTTCGGTGGGAAATCTTGTAAAACTATTAAGTGCAGGAAAAATGGTTAAGCTTACCATAGACAGTACACAGGCGGATATTATTAAAAATCTTGGATTTGGGGCAAGTCTGGTTATGTTAATTCTTACGTCAATACTATCAATAGTCATTATTATCTGTGGATTTTTTCTTATATATACAGTGTATTTCAGATTTTTAAAAATACTTATCATTGTTCCGTTTGGAGCAATTGCACTTTCAACAATAAGTGGGAATAGAATGGTAAGTCATACGGCTACCACATATGCAAGATATTTTTTTTCAATTGTGTTTGAAGCAGTAACAATGGCGCTTGCAATCATTGTATGTAATGCGTTGATAAGTTCAGGGCTTCCGTCATTTACGGGAGAGTATGCAGATTGGACACAGACTCTTATTTATTTGTGTGAAATGACATTTACTATAGCTTTGACAGTTGGAACAGTAAAGGGTGCACAGGGATTAACAAGTAAGGCATTAGGATTGTAGTAGGACATAATGATATTAAGATAAAGGCAGGTGATGAATGTGTCAGTTGAAATAAACAGAGATATAGATAAATTTAAGGAATCAGTTGTTCTTGGACTTACAGCAAAGCAATTGATTGCTTCAGTATTAAGTATTTTAGTAGGTGGGACAATTGTTGTTCTTACATATAAAAAAGTTGGATTTACACTATCAGCATACATTGCAATACCGATTGTTGCACCAATAGCACTAAGTGGATTTTATTCTTTTAACGGAATGAGTTTTATGCAAATGATGAAGAAAAGAATTAAATTTATGTTCAAAGTTAAACCGTTGGTTTATAAATCAACAGAAAACGTGAAAGAGTTAAAAGAAGTAGCAACCGTTATGGAGGAAGAAAATCAGAAATTAAAAAATAATGAAGATATAAATATTAAAAAAACGAAACAAAAAATGATAAGAATACTAGTAATTAGTATTGTATTTGCACTTACAGCCATAAGCATTGCCTATGGCTGTAAATATTTATAAGGAGGAAATTAAATGGGGTTATTTTCAGATGGATTTAAGGAATTAAAAAAAGCGTCGGAACCGATTTATAAAAGTCCTAAATCCATACAGGAAACTATAGAAATAATGGAAGTATCTGAAAATGGAATATTCAAAATACAGGAAAATAAGTATTCAAAAACATATAAGTTTATGGA
Source organism: Eubacterium sp. AF17-7 (assembly GCF_003461285.1). Lineage (NCBI taxonomy): Bacteria > Bacillati > Bacillota > Clostridia > Eubacteriales > Eubacteriaceae > Eubacterium > Eubacterium sp. AF17-7. Next base: position 116,661 of record NZ_QTWU01000005.1, read on the forward strand.
CATAAATTATACAACAGCAACTTATGAAGAACAGGAGGAAATACTTCAAAGATATTGTAAATTTTTAAATTCACTTGATTGTTCATTTAAGATAACAATCAATAACAAGAATAAGGATATGGAAGATTTAAGAAGATATATATTACTTCCATATTTAGATGATGGATTTGATAGATTTAGAAAAATTTATAACAATATAATTGAGGAAAAAATAAAAGAAGGGAGACAGGGAATTGAACAGGAAAAATATTTAACAATTACAGTGGAGAGAAAAAATTTTGAAGAGGCAAAAGCTCAGTTTGCAACAATAGAAGTAAATGTTAAGAAGGCATTTAATGAACTTGGAACAGGAATAACTTCATTAAGTGGAAATGAAAGATTGCGAGTACTACACGATTTTTATAACTTAGGAAAGGAAGAAGAATTTGATTTCAATATAAGAGAAGCAAAGCGTGTAGGAAGAGATTTTAGAAATGATTTATGCAACGGTATGATAAAGTTTTATCAGGATTATTTTGAGGATGAAAATAAGGTTTGTAGGGCTTTGTTTTTTAAAAAATATCCTAAAAGTCTTTCAGAGGAGCTTCTTAATACAATAACAATGCTTCCAGTTCATATGATTACAAGCATAGATGTTGTACCGATTCCGAAGGATATGACAATCAAATTATTACAGAAAAAATATCTTGGTGTTGAATCGGATATTATTAAACAGCAAAGAGTGAGAAATAAAAACAATGATTTCTCAACAGAAATATCATATTCGAAAAGAATGGAAAAAAAGGACATTGAGGATATGATGACTAATGTTAGAGAAAATGATGAGAGTATGTTTTATACATCAGTAAATATGGTTGTAATGGCAGAAACAAAAGAAGAATTAGATAGTGCGTGCGAAACAATTGTGACAATAGGAAAAAGCAATGGAGTTACAATAGATACTCATCAGTTTATGCAAAGAGAAGCATTAAACACTATTCTTCCAATTGGTGTAAGACAGGTTGAAACAATGAGAACAATGTTGACAAATTCATTAGCGGGTCTTGTTCCTTTTAGTGTGCAGGAACTCAAGGATGATGGAGGTAATTATTATGGAATTAATCAGGTATCTAAAAATATAAATGTGGGAAACAGAAAAAAACTAATAAATGGTAACGGATTTGTTTTTGGTGTTCCAGGTTCTGGAAAATCATTTTTTAGTAAGATGGAAATGGGAAGTGTTTTCTTAAAGGGTGAGGACGATGTTATAGTAATTGATCCGATGCACGAATATTTTGATATTGCAAAGACGTATGGCGGAACCATTGTTAACCTGTCTACATATACAAATAATTTTGTTAATCCTTTGGATATGGATGTATGGAATCTTGATGCAAGGGATTCAAAGGGATGGATTAGAGAAAAATGTTCTTTTATGTTTGGTTTGTGTGAGCAATGTTTAAATAAACCACTTACTCCACAGCAGCGTTCCATAATTGATAGGTGTCTTACAGATATGTATTTGGATATAGCAAGGAGCAGAGAAAAATATATACCAATTATGTCTGACTTCTATGAAAGATTATTAAATCAAACTGATGCTGATGAAAAGAAAATAGCTAAGGATATTGCATTATCACTTGAAATATTTGTGAAGGGTTCTCTTAATATTTTTAATAATCAGACAAATGTGGACATGGATAATAGATTTACGGTATATGGAATTAGAGATTTAGGTCAGGATTTAGCACCTATATCAATGCTTATTATGATGGAAGCAATTCAGCAAAGAATCGTAGAGAACGGAGAAAAGGGCAGAGCAACATGGTTGTATATAGATGAAATCCATGTGTTGCTTAATTCAGAATATAGTGCAAAGTATTTACAGCAGCTATGGAAGAAAGTAAGAAAACAGGGTGGATTATGTACAGGAATAACACAGAATGTAGTTGACCTTTTACAGAATTATACAGTGACTACAATGCTTGCAAACAGTGAGTTTGTAGCAATTTTAAAACAGGCAAATACAGATGCAGAAAAAATAGCAGAAGTTGTAGGTGTTTCAGAATCACAATTGGAATTTGTAAGTAATGCTCCGTCAGGAATGGGATTGATAAAATGTGGAAATGTAATTATTCCATTTGATAATACAATTGGAAGAGATACAGAATTGTATAGATTATATAATACAAATATACATGAGAAAAATTCTAAAAATTATATGAATTTAGGTACTCTAGATTTCAAATAAAGTATATGTTAATATTAAACAAATATTACTATAATTGGAATAATAAATAAACAAATCAGAAGGTGTAAATATAATGAATGAACAGCAGCTTGTAGAAGAAGTAAACAGATATCTTGTAGATAAATCATATCAATATGCCATATTAATAGAGGGTGAATGGGGATGTGGAAAAACATACTTTGTAAAAAATAGACTAACACAGGAAATAAACAATTTAGAAAAAAATAGAGGAAAAAGAAAAATAAAATATATATCATTATATGGGTGTAAGTCGATTGATGAAATAAAAGAAGCTATGGCATGGACATTTGCGGAAGAGGCTTCAAAGTTTTCTGAAAACAAAGGAAAAATTAGCCAAGAAAAGGTTGAGAGCATATTGTCTACATCTAAAAGTATTATTAGTAGAATAAGGGAAAAAATTTTGCCAGATGTGAGTATAACTAATATAATAGCTAACTGGATTATGTTAAAAAATTACATATTTATTTTTGACGATTTAGAAAGATGTGATTGTCCCATTAATGAAGTTTTTGGATTTATAAATGGTTTAGTAGAACACGAAGAAACAAAGGTGATTTTAGTGGCCAATGAAAAGGAGATATCCATAAAAGAAAATAGGGAATCTAAAGAAATGCAGTATATGGTAGCTTTGAATGAAAATATTGATTGGTCAGGTGAAAGAGAAAATATTTTAGAGCAAAGTAAAAGAATAAATTCAAAAATTAATAGTTCTGAATTAGAAAAAAGGAGAGAGCTTCTTTTTCAAAATGACGAATATGATAATGCTTATAAGAAAATTAGAGAAAAATTAATAGGGGTAACATTGCATTATGATCCAGATATAAAAATTATTTGTGAGAAAATAATTGGCAATAGTGTTGAAAATAATACATTAAAAAATGAAATGCTAAATTATAGTGATATGTTTTGCAATTACATGGAACAATATTCCCATAACAATTTGCGAACATTCCAATTTTTTATTTCAAAAGTGTCGTATTTAGTTAAAAAAATGGAACAAGCATCTATTAAAGACTATGAGATAGAAGTAAGAAAATATATAATTGAAGAAACGTTTATTTGTGCAATTGAGTATAAATCGAACTATCAGGAACCTAGTGAAGAATGGGAAAGAGCACTGATAAAAGTAAGACCGAGAATGCTATCTGTAAAAATGTATGTCGAAACAGGACAGTTTATTTATAAAAACTTTAATAAAGAATTAAATAAATATGTTGATGAGCAAATTTTAAATAACATAGATAGTCAAGATCCACTTAATTTATTGAGCAACTATTATTATGAGAATTCTCAGAAATGGTGTGAAGATAAAATTGACGAAATTAAGGGAAAATTAAAAGATAATAAATATCCGACATTTTCTTATGGAAGAATTCTAATTTGTGTACAATGTCTTATTGACATAGGATTTGAATTGTCTATTGAAGAGTTTAAGAGATTAATGAGTATAAATATTTCAAAAACTGATCGTTTATATGAAATAGATTTAATTAATTTGAAATTTGAGAATCCCAAAATACGAGATAAAATCATTAGTAATATAACAGAAATTAATAAGTTTATTTTGAATAAAAAAAATAAGAATAAAGCGAAAAGTGTTAGAGAAATATTAAAAGACGAAGATTGGGTACAAGAATTAGAAAATATTATTGATGAGTACAATATTGTGTATGATTCAGATGTAAATATTTTTCACGGAATATCTGTATCTGAGTTGAAAAATACAGTAATTAATTCATCATCTGAAAATATCATTAAATTCAGACGTATTTTAAACTCATTATATCCATTGGATTATTGCAGAAAAGTTAATTGCTTAGATGATGTGGTATTATTGAAAGAATTGAGAGAGAATATAGACCCTCAAGAGATTAATGATTTAATTGTAAGAAAAAATCTAGAGTGGTTAATAGAGCAAATTAAAGAAACAGAAACTATTTATTTAAATAAGTAGAGAAAGGGTATATATATATGAGTAAGATATTGCATTTGTCAGATATACATTTTGGAAGAAATTATAACGAATATAATGTAGATGGGGTGTTTGATAGGAAGGAACTAATTTTAGAAGAATTAATAGAATGTATTTCAAAAATGGATAAAAAACCAGAACATATAATCGTGACTGGGGATATTGCGTGGTGGGGAAAAGAGAAAGATTTTAACGAAGCATTAAAATGGTTTGAAAAGCTATTAAAAGAATTATCATTACGTGGTAGTGATATTACATTTTGTCCTGGAAATCATGATATTAATAGAAATTATGGATATTATAGATGTGATATAACTAAGGATACAAAGGTGAAAGATATAGATGAACTATATGATTATTCAAATGTACATAAAATGGAGGAACCATTATATAACTATGATGAATTTTGTGCCAAACTTGGTGTAATACCTTTTCATTACCCTAAGAATAGCAAGCAAGAGTCAAGTTATAGCATTGGCTATAAAGACATTGAATTAGAAGAAAATAGAAAAATTAGAATAGTATCATTCAATACAGCGTTACTATCATATTTGAAAGATTATCCCGATGATGCAAATTTTATTGGAAAGAAACAAATAGAAGATTTATTAAATTATAAAATATTAGGTGATAGTGAAATATATACGATAGCAATTTTTCATCATGCAGAAAGATTTTTACATAAGAATGAAATTTGTGAATATGACGGGAGAGAAGCTACTTTACCTAAGTTACGCAAAAGTGCTAATTTAATTCTTTGTGGGCATACAGAAACAGGTGGCAGACCTGTTCTATATCAACAAAGTAATGGTGCATATATGTTAACAGGAGGAGCCGCATATTTTGATGATTTACATCCTAATGCATATTCTTTAATCGAAATAAAAGATGAATCAAAGAAGCCGGAAATATACCCGTATACCTATGAGAATAACAAATGGAAAGAATATAAAGAACATCAGAAAAAAATAAAAAAATTGGAGATGAAAATCATTCCAGATATTGGAGTAATAAGAGGTCGTGGGATTTTTGAGATGAATTTAGGCTTGGATAAACATATTATTAAAATCAATAATTTACGAATATGTGAAAAAGATGAAGAATATTGTTATTTAGATAATGAAGATGATCCAACCAGACTAATAAATATTAAAAGTTGTGCACCAATTAAAAATAAGGGAAATTCATATTTTGAAATAAAACAATCAAATTTGAAAAGTAGTAGTGTTAGAGCACGTTTAGAAACCTTAAAATCATTCGAGTTTATTAATAAGGCTAAGAATAGTAGTGAAAAATCTTCTTTTAAAATATATAATTCAAGTGGACAAGTATATTATTCTGGAGAAAAAATAGAAGGAAATATACAGTACCAAAGTGAGTGGATAGAAATATTAGAAAAATTAAAAAGGATAGAGGATTATTTTGATATTAGAATTCAGTGTCCGCAAGAATGTAATTCAGATTTAATAAATAAAATTATTGATTTGATAGATGGTAAAGAAGTTAGTATGCCTAATTTTCAACAAGTTACAGTTCCGTTTGATGATGTGAAAAAAATAAAAGAGTTTTTACATAGCATTAGATTAAATAAAAAAATATATTTAGTAAATGATAGTATTTATTATTGCGATTTATTTGGAAAACAGTTTTCTTTAGGAAAATTAAAAATGGTATCAGGACCATATACAGTTAATAGGCTAGATGCTTGTTACAAGATATTAACATTTGGAAGTGGGGATATACGAAAACTTACTTTTAATAAGTGTGATAATACCCAAACGTATATTTTTATAGATAAAGGAGATTTTGTATTAAGGAAGCCTTTTATTAAGATAAATTTAAAAGCAAAGTGGAATGATAGTATATGGGCAGAGAAATAATAAAGTAATTTAAATAAAGCCATTACAAAGCTAGAGCTTTGTAATGGCTTTATTTACGTCAGGAGGAAAAATGGAGAAAAAAAGAAGGAGCATACATAGTCGCGATATGCCAAATTTTAACAGAAATGATACTGACAAAAGAAAAGTTATAAAGGATAAAAAGAGTATATTAAAAAGTGGTGGAAAAGTAATTGCAAAAAAAAAGATGTTGGAGTCTGTAGAACAGTTAGATGGTGGTAAAGAGATAAGAGAAGCATTAGTAACGGCATCAGTTATTACAAAACCTTTTACCAAGGTGGCAAAAATTACAGGTAAAAATATAAAAGAACAGGTAAAACAAAAACATATAAAGGAAGAGCACATAAAAAGTGTAAGAGGAAAGAACAGAAGTAAAAAGAAACAATTACATAGTAAAGATTCAAACAACTTGCAAAAAAAAGAAAAGAATAAAACGGTACACCGCAAAGATAAAAGTGTAAAATCCGATTACAGAAAATTTGAACAGAGAAGTAAGGAAAATGTAAAAAGAACTAAGGATGTCAGTTCGGACAAAGTAAAAAAACAAAAATTAAATTATGTGTTAAGCAAATTGAAAAACAATAAATCAGATACAAGTGCAAACGTGAAAACATTGGATAGCGTAAAAAATATATTAATAAAAGCAGGAATGTGTTTATTACCATTTGCTTTAGTTCTTCTTATGATTATATGCATTGTAGTCATAATAATAGCTCTTGTAATTGCACTTACATATAATTCACCATTTTCAATATTTTTTCCACCACTTGAAAATGGAGATACAATAATGACAGTCACTAGTCAGTATGTAGCAGAATTTAACAGAGAAATAAATACGTTAGTATCGGAACATAAAGAGTGTGATATTGGAAAGATAGTGTATAAAGATTATGAGGGAACATCAAATACACCATCAAATTATTATGATGTAATGAGTGTTTATATGGTTAAATATGGAATTGGAAACACGGCAACAGTAATGAATGAAAATGCAAAGACAGAGTTAAAAACAGTATTTGACGATATGTGTACATACACAACTTCCATAAATGAAGAAAAGATTAAAAATGACAAGGGAAAGAAGGAAAAGAAAAAAGTTTTATACGTTAATGTAAGTCTGAAAACATATTATCAGATGGAAACAGAATATAGTATGAACGAAAATGAAATAGAACTGTTGAATTCACTTATGAGTTCGGATGCAATGTTGGCATTAGGATATAATAATGGAAATTCAGGAACAGTAAATGGTGGAAATAAGAAGTCCTCATTATCACAGGAAGAAATTAACGAAATATTAAATGGAGTAACTGATATCAATGCAAATGCAGTTTGCTCATTTGTGTTATCAAAAGTAGGATATCCATATAGCCAGCCACTTAGAAATTCAGGAACACATTTTGATTGCTCATCATTAGCATATTATGCTTGGAAAAGTGCCGGAATATCGGTAATGTGTGATGGGGCAAATACAGCAGCAGCCGAAGCAAAATGGTGCAATGATAATGGGTGTGTTGTAAAAGAAACAGATTTAAAGCCGGGAGACCTAATTTTTTACAGTTATTCAAATAACGGAAGATATAAAAATATCAGTCACGTGGGAATATATGTAGGAAAGGGTAAAATGGTGGAAGCAGTTGATGAGGCAACAGGAGTAGTATTACAGAATTATCATAATGGTTCGCTGGTTATGATTGGAAGACCTAACAAAAATAAAAAATAATTTAAAAGAGGAGTAGAGTTTTATCTGCTCTTTTTTGATTGGAGGAAAAATGAAGGAAATGTATTTAAGATATATGGAGTTTTTAATTGGAGAACTTCATAAGGAATGGGAAATCAGTGGTTCAGAGACAGAAAAAGTTGTGTTAACTAAGGACGAAGCAAATGAACTAAAAAGAAAAGTAATGTTAAACATAGTAAGGCAGCAGGATGGTATTGACAATAATCAAAATATCATGTTTACGGAAAGCATTAAAATGTCAAAAGATAACTTTATTATGTTAAGAATTATTAAGAAACTGCTGGTGGAAATAAAAAAGGAGACAGATTTTGTCACGCTAAATTTAGATAAAGATGAGTATGAAAAATACACAAGTTTGGTGAAATTGAAAGAAGGTGACTAAAGTGGGGAAAAAGTACAAAATTATATATGCAGATCCACCATGGCAATATAGAGTTTACTCCAAAAAAGGTCAGGGAAGAAGTGCGGAGAATCATTATCACACAATGAATATTAAAGATATAATGGCTCTTCCAGTAGATAAAATCGCCGATAAGGATTGTATTTTATTTTTGTGGATAACATTTCCATGCCTAAAAGAAGGAATAGAAGTAATGGAAAGATGGGGATTTAAATATAAGACGTGTGGCTTCAATTGGGTGAAAAGAAATAAGAAAAAGAACACGTATTTTATGGGACTGGGATTTTGGACACGTTCAAATTCGGAGGTATGTCTGATAGGAACAAAAGGACAACCTAAACGTGTATCAAAGTCAGTGCCGCAGATATGTGATGCAAGAATAATGGAACATAGTAGGAAACCAGCAGAAATAAGGGAACGTATAGTTGAATTGTGTGGCGAATTACCACGTATTGAACTATTTGCAAGAGATAAAGTAAAAGGATGGGATAGCTTAGGAGATGAAATTGATGGAAAGGACATAAGAGAAGCGTTAAGGGAGGTTATAGAAAATAATGAGTGCTGATTACAAGGTACAGAGACTTTACGATGAATATATTAAGGATATTGTATCAGATTCAGATAAATGGAAAAAATTTTTAGAATTAACAGGAAGATTATACAGATATGAATTTGATAATATTTTAATGATGTATGCACAGCGACCAAACGCAACTCTTGTGGGAGATTATGATTCATGGAAAAAGGTAGGAAGATATGTAAAAAGAGGAAGTAAGGGAATTGCAATTTTTCCATCGAAAGTTTTAAAACCACATATGCGATATGTGTTCGATATATCTGATACAGCAGGAAGAAATGTTAATCTCACATGGAATTTAAATGATTATAATTTAAAAATCATGGTAGATGAACTGATTGACGAGGAAAAAATTCAACCATATATAAGTAATGAAAAAAATAATTTACAAAAGCTCTTAAAGAACTATACAAAGCTAAATGTGCGATCTATAATAAGGGAGAAATCAGAGGTTATGATTTCTGAACTTAATCAGATTACAGGTGGTGTGATTAAAGATAGAGATAATAAAACGCTGGGGCCTACAGTAGAGGAAATGTTATATAAAAGTGTTTTCTATGCAGTAGGAACAAGATGTGGATTTAACATGTCTTCTGAAGAACAAGATATGAATTTTATAATAAATATATCTGGCGAAGATAATATATACCGTTTTGGTTCCCTTGTATGTGACGTATCCTGTAGTGTTCTTAAAGAGTTTAATTACAGAGTAAGACATATTGAAAATGAAAGGAGAGTCACAAATGGAAGAAATGAGACTAATGTACCACAAGAAAGCAGATGGAATGTTGTATCCCAACCTAAAACTGCCGGAAATTCAGAAAGAAGATTTGACGCAGGTGGGAAAATACGGGATGATGGCAGCAGAATACCTGAAAGACAACGAGAGAAACAGGTACAACACACTTTATCGTTTAGGGAGATTAGGCGAAAAGATGAAGGAAGTGGACGAGGAAGCCAACAATTTATTGGAAACATTAATGAGGAATTATCTAAAAATACACAAGCCGAAGGAGCCATCTTCAACAATGGAAATGTGGAAGAAAAGGGAGCAGGCAAAAATGATGGCGGAAGAAGTAGTTCTGAAGCGGATAGTGTACAGATTTCATTAGAGAGTGTATCTGGAACGGAAGAGAATACATCTATTGATGAAGAAATAGAAAGAGAATTAGAAGAAATTGATTCATTAGGAATAGGAGAGGAAGCAGGTTTTGAACAGGCTTCCTTTTTCTTTGATGAAAATACAAAAGAAATAGGAATATCAGATGAAAAAATGGTAAAGAATTTACCAAGTGGGAAAAAAGAGAAATATACATACTTAAATCCTAAAAATGCAAGGATTGTACCACATGAATATATAGTTACAGTATTGTTAAAAGGAACAGGTTTTGCAGGGGGCAAGGAAAGAGTATATAACATTTATAAAAATGTTGCAAAGGCATCGGAACGTGAAAAATTAATTAAAAAGGAATATGGTCTTGGTGGAGCCGGTTGGCCAATAGAGAATTATGGACTACATAGATATGATACATTTAAACCACAGGGTATAAGATTTCAGTGGAGAGATATAGAAGGGGAAAAAGAAGGCTATTTAAGTTGGAAATCTGTAGAAGAAGAAATTGGAATTCTTATAAATAAAGGAATTTATTATAAAAAAATCAATGAGGAAGAGATAATAGGAGATTATGACATTCCCGATGAGGTTTTTAAAATGGACAAAAAACCAATAGCGGATATGGAAAAATCAAAGAAAGATGATTCAAATAAAAACGATGCATTATTAAAAAACAATTATCATTATAATTTATGGGAAATAGAAAAGGGAGGTGCAAAAACAAGATATAAATGGAACGTGGAAGCAATAAAAACACTAAAAAGAATTGAGAAAGAAGAAAGAATTGCAAATATGGAAGAGCAGAAAATACTTTCACGATATGCAGGATGGGGAGGATTATCGGAAGTATTTGATGAAAAAAATAACTTATGGAAGGATGAATATAGAGAAATAAAAGAATTGTTGACACATTCCGAATATGACAATGCTAGAGCAAGTGTAAATAATGCTTTTTATACTTCTCCCGAGATTGCAATGTGCATAAATCAGAAAATTTCAAATTTGGGAATATCTAAAGGAAACATTCTTGAACCATCAATGGGAATCGGTAATTTCTTTGGAAGTATGCCTGCTTCAATGAACGAATGTAAACTATATGGTGTGGAAATAGATGAAGTTACGGGAAGAATAGCCAAACAGCTTTATCAAACAGCTAATATTACAATATCAGGATTTGAGGAAACGAATTTTAATGACAATTTTTTTGATATTGCTATAGGAAATGTACCGTTTGGAGATTACAAAATATATGATGCAAAATATAATAAACTTAATTTTCGGGTCCATGACTATTTTATTGCAAAAACACTCGATAAGATAAGACCGGGAGGAATAGCAGCTTTAATAACAACAAAAGGAACTATGGACAAAGCTAATCCAAATGTAAGAAAATATATTGCACAAAGAGCAGAACTTGTGGGTGCTGTAAGACTTCCAAATAATGCATTTAAAAACAATGCAGGAACAGAGGTTACATCAGACATTCTTTTCCTGAAAAAAAGGGAAAGGCAAATAGATATAGAACCTGACTGGGTGCATCTTGGTTATACAAAAGACGGTATACCGATTAATTCATATTTTGTCGAACATCCTGAAATGGTATTAGGAAAAATGGAATATGATACAGCAAGATATGGAGTTGAAAGTCAGTATACCGTTTGTGTAAATAATGATGAAAATTTTAATATGTACGAAAGCCTTAGCAATGCACTAAATAATGTTAATACTTCAATATCAAATTTTGAAATAGAGGAAACAGAGAAGAATGATGAAGTAATTATTGCAAATTCGGATGTTAGAAATTATACATATTCCTTTATGGATGGCAAACTCTATTTCAGACAAAATTCAAAAATGTATTTAAAAGAATATTCAAAACTAACAATAGATAGAATTAAAGCTCTTAACGAAATACGAAGTATAACAAGACATATTATTGAAATACAGTCGGAAGGATGTAGTGAAGAAGAATTAAAAAATGCTCAAAGAGAATTAAATAATAGTTATGATACATTTGTAGATAAGTATGGAAGAATTACTTCAAGGGCAAATGACAGAGCATTCCGTGATGATGCAGACTATCCTTTGTTGTGCTCTCTTGAAAATGTGGATGAAAATGGTTATGTTACTAAGGCTGATATGTTTTATAAACAGACTATCAAACCGGAATTAACAATAAACAGAGTTGAGACAGCAATTGAGGCATTGAATATTTCGATAAATGAATATGGAAAAGTAAACATTCCATTTATTTTGAGCATATACATACCTGATATAAGTGGAGAAGTACGAAAAAATGTGGAGAGTGGTAAAACTAAAAGACAAAAATTAATTGAAGAACTTAAAGGAATTATATTTTTGAATCCAATGCAGTATGATGAAAAAAATCCGGATGAAGGATGGGAAACGTCAGATGAATATTTGTCTGGAAATGTTAGAAGTAAACTTGTAATAGCAGAAAGATTTGCAAAGGAACAGCCGGAATTATTTCAAATAAACGTGGAAGAATTAAAAAAAGTCCAACCAATAGACCTTGATGCTTCGGAGATTGATATAAGGATAGGAACAACATGGATTGATGAACAGGACTATGAGCAATTTATTTATGAATTGCTTGGAACACCACAAAGAGTAAGGGTAATAAGAAGCGGAAAGTATTCATCAGGTATTATTGTTCATCTAAATAAATATAGCATGGAATGGTTTATAGAAAATAAATCAAAGGATAAGCATTCTGTGGCAGCTTCCAAAACATATGGAACAAGCCGCATGGATGCTTATTCTATTTTTGAAGCATCACTTAACCTAAAAACCGTAACAGTAAGAGACAAAATCGATGATGGAGATGGAAAATATCATTACGTGATTAATAGAAACGAAACAATGCTTGCAAGAGAAAAGCAGAATCTTATTAAGGAAAAATTTAGAGAATGGATATTTGTGGATCCGGTTAGACGAAAGAAGTATGTTGATTATTACAATGAAACATTTAACAACATAAGACTTCGTGAATATGATGGCTCGGTACTTTCATTTCCGGGAATGAACCCTGAAATAGAGTTGCGACCTCATCAGAAAAATGCGGTAGCAAGAATTCTACTTGGAGGTAATACATTACTTGCCCATTGTGTGGGAGCAGGAAAATCATTTGAGATGATGGCAGCATGTATGGAACAAAAAAGGCTTGGTCTTGCAAATAAAACAGTAATGGTAGTTCCAAAAGCATTAATAAATCAAACAGCATCTGAATTCTTGAGATTATACCCATCTGCAAACATTCTAGTAACAACCGAACGTGATTTTGAAAAGAGTAGGAGACAACAGTTTATATCAAGAATTGCAACGGGAGATTATGATTGCATAATAATGTCTCACTCGCAGTTTGAAAAAATCCCAATTTCAGCAGCGAGAAAGGAAAGAATGCTTAATGAACAAATAGAGCAGATAGCATATGCCATAGAGGAGACAAAAGAAAAGAATGGTGAGCGTTGGACTGTTAAACAGATGGAAACACAGAAGAAAAAGCTTCAAGAACAATTAAAGAGTCTTGCAGACGAAGAAAGGAAAGATGATTTGATTACTTTTGAGGAACTTGGTATTGACAGTATTATGGTAGATGAAGCTCATAATTACAAGAATTTGGCAATATTTTCAAAGATAAATAATGTTTCGGGAATTAGTGGTTCGGGAGCAAAAAAAGCAACAGATATGCAATTAAAATGCCAATATATTAATGAGATAAATCCCGGAAGAGGAATTGTTTTTGCAACAGGAACCCCAATTAGTAATACTATGTGTGAGATGTATGTAATGCAAAGTTACCTTCAAAAAGATACGTTGGAGCAGATGGGAATATATCATTTTGATTCATGGGCAGCCAATTTCGGTGAAATAACAACAGCATTAGAACTTACAGTTGAGGGAAGTGGCTTTAGAATGAAAAACAGATTTAATAAATTTACCAATTTACCAGAGTTAATGAATATATTTAAACAGGTAGCGGACGTGCAAACACAGGACATGCTTGAACTCAATGTTCCTAAATTAAGAGATGGTCAATACATTATTGTGGAATCAGAACCAGATTGGTACATAAGGCAGATAATGGAGGATTTCGTTAGGAGAGCGGAGGCTATCAGAAATGGTGGAGTGGATTCAAGCATAGATAATTTTTTGAAAATAACACACGAAGCAAGACTGCTTGGAACGGATGCAAGACTTCTTGATAAAGACGCACCCAATAATCCTGACGGAAAATTAAATAAGGTAATTGATAATGTGTTTTATGAATATGGAAAAGCAAAAGATGAAGAAAAAATAGGATGTCAGATTATTTTTTCAGATATAGGAACACCTGGGGAAAAGGATTTTGACGTATATAATTACATAAAAACAGAACTTATAAAAAGAAACATACCTGAAAATGAAATAGCATTTATACATGATGCAAAAACAGATGCACAGAGAGAAACATTATTTAAGTTAATGAGAGCAGGAAAGAAGAAAATACTTATTGGTTCTACAGATAAATGTGGCACGGGAGTAAATGTACAAACACATATTGTGGCAATTCATCACGTAGATTGTCCATGGAAACCATCGAGCATTGAGCAGAGAGAGGGAAGGGGAATACGACAAGGAAATGAAAATAAAGAAGTAGCAGTGTACAGATATGTTACAAAAGAAACATTTGATGCGTACTCATGGTCACTGGTAGAGAATAAGCAGAGATTTATTAGTCAGATAATGACGAGCAGGGCTGTATCAAGAACGTGTGAAGACATAGATGAGGCAACATTGTCATATGCAGAAATAAAGGCAGTTGCTACAGGAAATCCATTAATAAAAGAAAAAATGGAAGTTGACAATGAATTACAGCGATTAAAAATACTGAAAGCATCTTATGACAGCCAAAGATATACTTTTCAGGATAATTTTATGATTAAGTTTCCTAAATTAATTAAAGCAGCAGAAGAAAAAATTGAATGTGTGAGAAAGGACATTGAACTTAGAAATGCTGAGCGTGTAAAAAGCGAAGCGTTTTCAATAACAATAGGTAATATGTTGTATAGCGAGAGAAACGATGGAGGGACAGCAATGCTTGAAGAAATAAGCAAGTATAAAGCAGGTGATACTTATGAGATTGGAAAATTCAGAGGATTTAATCTGTTGGTTGAAAAGAATTATATGGGAATAAATTTCTTAATACTTCAGGGAAAAAACGAGTATAAGGCAGAAATGTCTACAAGTGCTGTTGGAAATATGATAAAGCTGGATAATATGTTTAATAACATAGAAGAAAATGAAGAGTTTCTAAAAAAGAAGATAGAACAGTATAAAAGAGATTTAGAATCTTCAAAAATAGAATATGAAAAGCCTTTTGTTTATGAGGAAGAGCTTAAGGAGAAGTTAAAACGTCAGGCAGAATTAAATTCTATGTTGGATTTGGAAAAGAATATTGGTGAAGAAATAAAAGAAACAGAAAAAGAAGAAATATATAGTAGAGAAGGAGAAAAAAATGAAGTATACAGTAAAAGTAAATAAAGTAAGAAAAAATGAAGGAAATTTAAGAGGGTTTGCAACAGTAGTATTTGGTGAGTCATTTAAAATTACAAACATTGCCATTCTTGAAAATAGTAATGGCAATCTGTTTGTATCAATGCCAAGGTATAGAAGCAGTGAGGTGGATGAGCATAATAATTTCGTTTTTAAGGACATATGCAACCCTATAACAAAGGAGTTCCGTACAGAATTGTATGATGCAATAATTGAAGGATATAAGAATGCTGGAAAAGAAAATAATGAGCTAAATACAGAAAAAATTGAGGTAGAGGAGCCACCATTTACAGTAAAAGTTACGCCGTACGAAAGAGAGGGGAGCAATATAAAAGGTCTTGCAAGAATTTATTTGGATGACAAATTTGTAATAAATAATGTGACACTGATTCAGGGAAAGGATAATGTGTTTGTGGCAATGCCCTCATATAGGACAAAGCAGAAAGATAAGGATGGAAGGACGGTATATAAGGATATATGCTTTCCAGTAACAAAAGAGTTTAGGGAAAAATTGTATGGGGAGATGATTGAAGATTGTAAAAAAGAAAATGCAACGATAAAAAGCAAAGACATAAGTAATTATAAATTCAGTCTTAAATATTAGTAGAAAATACTAGAAAGTTAAAAGACGTTTGTCTAAGAGTTGTGGTATAGAAAAATATTAAATTCTAAAATATGGTCTAGCGAATTTATATTGACAATAGAAGCTTTATTTTTCATTGCAGAACATTCAATACTATATTTAAAACAATTTTTACAAAAAAAATTGTTTTTAAAGAACAAAATGTAATGGCATTAAGAATAATAGTAAATGTTGTTACAATAAAAAATCTGATAAATTTTATTTGGCAGATAAAAAGATTAGAATGAAAGGAATATGGAACAATGAAAAAGAGCACACATTTAGTAGTCATTGGATATGATGAAATAGTTTCTAACAAATATACAGAATGTTTTGAAAACGCATTTAATAAGGGAATGATAAATGGATATACAATAATAGACTTATTATCGGAAAAAGAAAATATTGAATCGAGAATAAGAAAACAGTCTTTTCTTCCAGAAAAAGTATTGTATTTAGATAATATTAATTTAAGCGAAAAAGAGTGGTTTAACGAAGAATATTTTGGAAAAATTATTGATGAAATTATAAAAGAAAAAGGCAAAATCAAAATATATATTGCTACAGAAGTTAGATCACACGAGAAATATTTAAGATTTTGCGCAAAAAGAGGAATATCTTCATTGACAGAAAAACCAATATTTGCACCAATGACTAATGGTTGTTTTGACATTGAAAAAATTCCTACTATTATGAGAGAAATAAAGGATGACATTGCTAAGAATAATGCAGAGCATTCGATTATGACACTAGGTAGATATCATGCAATATATAATGATATTGTTATAAAATTCGTTAAGGATAAAGTTAAACAATTGGAAACTCCTGTAACATCAGTACATTTAAGACATGCAGGGGGAGTGTGGAATACACATAAAGAATATGACAGCAGGGAAGATCATCCATACAAATATGGTTACGGAATGCTTATGCACGGCGGGTATCACTATATTGATTTAGTATCACAATGTTTATGTGTAAATAAAAAACTATACCCAGAGAAAAAATTTGTTTTAGAAGTGTCTTCTTATGCTGCATTTCCACAAGATCAAAATGAAAGAATCGGAAAGAAAATTTCAAATAAATTTGAAGATTATTGTGCAAATTGGAGAGAAGAAAAGAAAGAAATCATATATGGAGAAACAGATATAACATCTACATTTTGTTTAAAGGATAAAGAAAATAATAATGTTATTACGCTAGGAACTATTTCGTTAGAGCAAACCACACCATCTGTTAGAAAATGGAAAGACATTCCAAAAGGCATATACAATAAAAATGGAAGAGTATCAAGTGTGGAATTAGAAGTACAGCTTTCTACAGTACATTCAATTAAAGTACATTGTTATGATGTGCCAGTAAAAGGTATTAAAGAAGTTGAAAGGATAGATGCATTCGCAAGGGTAACTACACGAAGTAATGCATCACTATTAAAAGATGAAGAGTATATAACAGATAATACATATGATGGATTATTCCATAGTAAAAGCAATAAGAAACTTATGTCTGCGTGGTTATCGAATGAAGAAAATATAAGTAAATTTGAAGATCATATTTCTGTAATGAAGATTGTGTATGCAATAGGAAAATCGATAAAGAACGAGGGAAAAGCTGTACAAATTGAATTCTAATAGTTTCATAAATATCAAATTGTATAGTTTTTGCGCTTGAACAGATAAGAGAAATTTGAATTTGGAGTAGGATATTAAAAAATGTCAGAAAATATGAAAAAATATTACAATGAATTATTTATGAATAAAAAAGATAATACGGAAAAAATATTTGAAGATGTTTCAAATGATTTTAAGAAAAATATAAATCAAAATTTTGAAAAGTTAATTCAAGATAAATATGCACTAGATTTAGGGTATGGATATGGGAATTATACAATTTTTTTGGCTGAAAAAGGGTATAATGTCGATGCAATTGATATTGTTAAACCATATTGGTTGAAGAATAGAATAAAAAATAATGAAACTCTAAAAAAAAATATAAATATATATTCTTCGGATATAAGAAATATAGTATTAAAAAAAAAGTATAGTATTGTTGTAGCAAAAGATGTATTACATTATTTGAAGATAGATGAATTACAGGAAATATTGTATAAAATAAAAAAAAATACTGCTAAGCGTTCTATTATTTATATTGTTATGTTTGCGGATATAAAAAGAAGAGATAGAGATGGAAATATAAAATTGATTGAGAACGAAGCGAATTTATCAGAGCATAATGTTGTAGAAATAATTAACAAAATATTTACTAAATGCGTAATTTTGACAAATATAGAAAATTATAGAGAAAAAGAAAAATATAATAACAAATATAAATATTATTTTGAGGCTAAGAGAATTTCTTTTGTTATAAAAAGGGGTTGTTTATAACCAAACTTGTAAAAAGTTTTTTGATAAATATTGTTAAGAGGGATTAAATGTATAATTGGAGATACAAAAACTATGGAATGTTAGACAATTTTTTTTATGTTTTAAAATTATTAATTAAGTGGAATAAGAAATTGCTTATATGTGAAGTATTAAACATATTGTGTGTGATAACTACTAGCATTTTGTTTGTTTATATTCCAAAATGGGTTGTTGAATTTATAGAAAACAATGCTCAACAAACATTTATTAAAATTGTTGTAGCTTTTATGATTTGGGGAATTTTGTTAATTGTAGCGAATTTTACGGAAAAAGAAATACGTTGGAGATTGGAAAAAAGTAGAAAAAAAATTATTGTTCTCCGCGTAAAAAAAACTATGAATTGGAATTATGATTATTATCAAAATTCTGAAATATTAAATTTAAAGGATAGAGTAGAAAGAGCAACTAATAGTTCAAATGAAGGCATAATAGGTTTTTTGAGCAATGTAAGATTATTATTAATTAATGCTGCAGTTTTAATGATTTCCATATATAATTTGATAAAAATTTGTGGCTTTAATGTAGTTTGCATTTTTATTCTATCAGTCATTTGTATTAAGATTTTAAATATAACTGAAAAAAGAGATACAGAAGAATATTGGAAGAAAGTTGCTCCAATAAATAGAAAATTAACATATTTATCATTTGTTTCTAAAGATTATATATATGCGAAAGACATAAGATTATATAGCATTCAAAAATTATTAGAAAAAAAGCAAGATAATATTAGTAAAAAAAGTCATAATGTAAAAGTTAATCATTTTAATAGGTGGATAAAATGTAATAGTTTGTTACAGATATGTATTATGATTCAACAAATATTTATATATAGTGGTCTGTTTATAGGAATAATTGTTAATAATATTACAATATCTCAATTTACTTTTTTTTGGGGAATAATTAAAACATTTTTTTCTTCAAATCAAACCTTTTTTTTCATCTTTACTATTGTTAAATCGCAGTTAATGCAAATTAATGATATACATAATTTTTTGGAAATAGATGAACAAAATACTAACAAATATGTGATGTCGAAAGAAGAAACAATTAAATTATTTAATTCTTTTAAAAAATATGATTTCGAGCTAGAAAACGTGAGTTTTGCGTATACAAAGAACAGTAAAAAAATATTTGACAATCTATCAATGAAAATTAAGTCTGGATGCAAATTAGCTATTGTGGGAATAAACGGTATGGGAAAATCGACATTAGTTAAATTAATAATGAGATTATATATACCAGATAAAGGGAAGATTAAATTGAATGGGTATGATATTCAAAAATTTGATAGAAATACATATTATACATTATTTGCTCCTATGTTTCAAAATATAGAGTGCTTTGCGATGGATGTGAAAAATAATGTAGCTATGAATAATGAAATTGACAGGAAAAAAGTAAAGTCTACATTAAAAATGGTTAATTTACTAAACAAATTGAATAAATATAAGGGAATAGATACCCAGCTTCTCAAAAAAATTAATAAAGAGGGTATAGAATTATCGGGAGGAGAAAATCAAAAACTATCATTTGCTCGTGTTGCTTATAAAGATAGTGCAAAAATTCTAGTTCTTGATGAGCCAACTGCAGCAATGGATATAATGTCAGAATTAAATTTATATAAAAAATTTAATGAAATTGTAAATGGAAGAACATCTTTATTTATTACACATCGTTTGTTGAGTGTAAAATTTTGTGATGAAATTATTGTTATACACGATGGAAAAATTATTGAACGTGGGACACATGAAAATTTGATGTTGGCAAAAGGAAAATATTTTCAATTATTTGATTCGCAGGCAAAATATTATAGAAAAAAAGGTGATTAATGTGAATAAATACATACTTCATAAAAAAAAGGAATATAACACTCTATCAGTAATTAGCTATTTTTTTAAGAAAACGTATAAAATAAAATTTTCTTATTTCTTTTATTCGTTATTTGAGATAATATTAAATATTTTTTTCCCAGTAATAAATATATTTGCACCATTATGGATAGTATCGATAATACAAAATAAGAAAAGCTTAAATGCAGTGGCAATTGTTATCCTATTAGTAATATCTAACAATTTTGGATACAATATTGCAAAAAAATGGGTAATTGAGAATAGAAATAAAATAAATGACATATATATTAAAAAATTCAACTTAGAAATAAATAAAGTTACAAGAAGTATTGAGTTTAGACAGCTTGAAAATTCAGATTTTTTAGATAAATGTAAGCAGGCGGAAAAAGGAATAGAAGTTGCAAACGGACTTCAGGGTATTATGGATAATTTAATATTGATTAGTTCAAATTTATTAATAGCATTAGAAGTTACATTTATTGTAATAAAGTATTCCACTTCAATGATAATTTTTTTCGTCATAAATATTATTGCTGTATCAATAATAAATGAAATTATTTGCAAAATAGAAAAAAAATATTTTGATAAAAATATAAATCAAAGTAGAAAATTTGACTATTTGACGAATGAATTGGTGGATGTTAAATATGGAAAAGAGATACGTTTGTTTAATGCACAACCAATGATTTTAAAGGAAATAGAAAAATTAGAAAAAATACTAACAAATGATGAAAGAAAGTGTTGTAAAGAGATAAGTAAATTAAGTTTTGTTAGTGTTTTAGTAAATGTTTTGTTGAATGTATATTCTTATATGTATTTGACTTTTAGCGTGATAAGAAAAAAAATGAAAATTGGGCAAATGTTAATGGTAATAGAAGCATTATTTACGTTTTCACAAGCTTTTAAAGATATAATTAGTAATGCAATTCTTATAGATAAAAATATTTTTTATTTAAATAAATACAAAGAATTCATTGAAAATGTTAAATATGAAGAACGAGGTGGGGTGAAAAATATATCTAATAGTAAATTTGAATTAGAATTTGTTAATGTTAGTTTTAAGTATCCTAATGAAAAAAGTTATGTTTTAAAAAATATTAGTATGAAAATAGAGAATGGAAAAAAAATAGCTGTTGTGGGGGTAAATGGAGCAGGAAAAACAACTTTAGTAAAATTAATTTGTAGATTTTATAAAGCAACGAAAGGAAAAATTTTATTAAATGGAATTGATATAAATAAATACGATTATTCAGAATATGTAAAAAAAATAGGAGCAATTTTTCAGGATTTTCAATTATTGGCATTTACAATAAAGGAGAATATTACATTTGACAATATTAATGACATTAGGTTAGAAAATGTAATAGAAAAAGTGGATATGGACGAAAAAATAAAAAAATATAAGAAGAAATACAATACTTATATTTTCAAATACTTTGACGATGATGGAATAGAATTTTCCCATGGAGAAGAACAAAAAATAGCAATTGCAAGGGCGTTATATAAAAATTCAACATTGCTTATTATGGATGAGCCAACATCGGCAATAGATTCAATTTCCGAAAGTGAGTTATATCAAAAATTTAATAATTTAACTAAAAATATAACGACAATATTTATTTCGCATCGATTATCATCGTGCAAATTTTGTGATGAAATAATTGTTTTTGAAGAAGGGAGGATTATAGAAAATGGAACTCATAGAGAATTAATGGATATAGAAAATGGGAAATACAAAAAAATGTATCTAATGCAATCAAATTATTATCAATAGACTATAAAATAGTAAATATAGATAAGAGAGAAAGATGATAGAAATTAAAAAAAGAGAGAAATATAAATTATATGTTGATAACAAACCATTTTTTATTAAAGGAGTAGGTGGAGCTTCTAATATTGAGCTGGCTGCTAAATTAGGGGCCAATTCAATCAGAACATGGAGTTGCGAAAATGGTGAAAAAATTTTGGAAAAGGCATTGCAATACAATATGAAAGTTATGCTTACATTCGAATTAGAAAAAGAAGATAAATGTTATTTCAGTGAGAACTATAAAGATAAGAAAAAAGAAGAGATAAGGCGCTTTGTAAAAAAATTTTGCAAACATAAAGCAGTACTTTTATGGAATTTGGGAAATGAAGTAAATTTAGGAAAAACATCAAAAGAAGCATGGAAATTTATAGAAGAGCTTGCAGATATGATTAAAAAAATAGATAAATTACATCCAGTTGCAACAATTATTGCCTGGGCTGATAAGAAGTCCTTAAATTCTATTAGTAAATATTGTCATAGTATTGATATAGTTGGAATTAATGCTTATGCAAAATATTTTAATAAAATTATCGAAAATTATGAACAAAGTTTATATTCAGGACCAATTATAATTACTGAATGGGGAACGATAGGACATTGGGAGTCCGAAAAAACAGAATGGGAAGCACCTATAGAACCTACAGGTATGGAAAGAGTAAAATTATATGAGAAAAGTTATGAATACATAGTAAAAAATAGTAATGTAATATTGGGATCTTATGTATTTTTTTGGGGACAAAAACAAGAAATTACGCCTACGTGGTATAGTATGTTTGCGGAATGGGATGGAAAAGGAAATTTGAATGGAGAACCATTTGCCGTAGTTAAGCTAATGGAATGTTTATGGAAAAATAATAAAATGCCTGAGATATTAGATATTAGTGAGATTAAAATTAACGGAAAGTATGGTAAAGAAAACATAAAGATTGTTTCGAATGAGGAATATGATGTAGAAATTGTTTTAACAAAAAAAGTAAAAAAATTATCATTACTAGTGGAAGTTCAAGAAGAGGAAAAAGAGCATGGTATTGCTGGAGAAAATGCAATAAGACCAAAAACAGTTGAAAAAAATAGGATAAATAGTAAAAAATTTAGAATGAAAGGGATAAATAAAAGTGGTGAATATCGACTATTGGTGTATGTGCTAAATGAAAATGGTTTTGTAGGAACTGCAAACGTACCTTTTAAGGTTACATAAATGTATGATGATAAAAAATGGAGAAAAGGATTATGAAGGTAGGAATAAGTATTATAGTACCTTGTTACAATAATGGGTGTTATATTAAAGAACTTATAGAGTCAATTGAAAATATTCAGTGTAAAAATCCATATGAGATTTTAATTATAGATGATAAGTCAGAATGTACTAGTTGGCTAAAAAATATAAGGTCAAAAAATGTTGAAGTGATTTTTAATAAATATAATTGTGGAGTGCAGACGGCTAGAAATATTGGATTAAATAAAGCAAAATATAAGTACATTTTTCCGCTTGATGCAGATGATATAGTTGCAAAAGGAGATACAAGAAATAATTTTATAGATAAGGCAATAAATTTAATGGAGAAAAATGAAGACATTGCTTTTGTACATGGGCTGGTTGAAATGTTTGGTGCATTTACAGGATATACTATTTCTGCATATCCCATAAATGCAAAAATGATAGCAAATAAACATCATGTTCAAACGTCTATAATTTATAGAAAAGAGGATGGAATTATTGCAAATGGTTATGCAAAAGAAATAGTCAAGTGGCAAGATTGGTCGTTTGGAGTTGCCTTATTAGATGGAAGAATTAGACAAGGGAAAAAAATAGAAATAGGATTTATAAATATGACATCATATATGTATAGGATTCATAATGATAAAAGAATTTCGCAAATAGAAGTGAATGAAAAGGAGATGATAAAAAAGACAATAATGTTATATCCATATTTTTTTGAATGTTTTTATGGAAAAAAAGACTATGATGTATTAACACAAATTATAGCGAATGCAAAGCCAAGTAGGTTAATTGATTTATTATATACAGCACAATTTAATCTAGATATAGCTAAAGCTATAGTAGCAAATAGAAAATATAATGTTTTTAATAATAATGATATTGGTGATAGTATTCCCTAAATATAATTTGACTTTTAATTTAGTATATGGTAATTTAACTTAATATAAATAGAGTTTTAGATAAAGACGATGAGAAAGAGAAGTATGAATGTAAAACTAACAGAGAGGACTTGGTAGCTGGAAATAGTCTTAGATAATAAATTCAGAAGTAGCTTTGGAGTTGTATATGTGAAATGGAATAGTAGTATATACCGGTTCGTCCCCGTTATAGGATATGATAAGTAAAATAAAAGGTGGTACCGCGGGATTTTCGCCCTTTGATGGTACCAGCGTAAGATAATAAACAGTCGTGCTGATTCACAAAGTATGACTGTTTTTGTTTTTATAAAGGAGAGAAGAAAGATGAAAAAAATTGAAAAAAATTATAATCCCGCAGAAATTGAAGACAGATTGTACAGTAAGTGGCAGGAAAAGAAATATTTCCATGCAGAAGTAGACAGAAGTAAGAAACCATTTACTATTGTTATGCCACCTCCAAATATTACTGGACAGCTTCATATGGGACATGCCCTTGACAATACAATGCAGGATATTTTAATTAG
>NZ_QTWU01000006.1:0-138028 GCF_003461285.1 Eubacterium sp. AF17-7
CTCCATCACTTATCATAGAATGTCTATTTACAGACTTTATTTCACAGACTCATTATTTCTTACTACCATGGTATGAAGAAATTAAAAATAGCGGAGGCTTAGATGCACTTTCTAAACAGACAGGTGATTATTGTATTTTGTACCAGACACTAATTGCCTTATTTACATATTTACCGCTTAAACCATTAGTGACATATAAGGTGATATCGTGCATTTTTGATTATTTATTGGCATTAGCATGTGTTATGGTCATTAGAGAATTAACTGAAAATCGTTTGTATATGATTTGGACTTTCGTACTTGTTGTATGTTCACCTATAGTTATATTTAATTCATCGGCATGGGCACAATGCGATTCGATATATGCAACCTTTTGTGTGTGGACAATATATTTTTGTATAAAAGAAAAGTATTCTTTTATGTTTATCGCATATGGGGTTGCTCTTTCATTAAAATTGCAGGCTATATTTTTGCTCCCATTTATTTTTATAATTTATCTGATAAAGAAACAATTTTCTATTATAAAAATTTTTTATGTACCATTTATGATGATTGTTTTAAGTGGTGTTGGAATTATTTATGGTAGAAAAATTTGGGATGTGTTTTTAATTTTTAAAAATCAGACACAGGCTTATAATTCAAGTCTCACATCTAATTATCCGGGATTATGGGCCATATTCTCTACAGAGATGGCAGATTTAAATATAAAATATTCAACTGCTGCTACAATGATATCAATATGCATAATAGGAATGATTTTTTATTATTTAATGAAAAAAATGTCAAACATTAATAAAGAACAAATTTTACAGTTGGCATTTATTTTTGTATACATAGCAGTACTTACTATGCCGCACATGCATGAGAGATATGGATATTTATATGAGATATTTGCAATTATGCTTGCATTGCTTTATAAGCGTACGATTATTCCATGTATTATATTACAATTAATTACATTTTTTACTTATTCATCATATTTATTCAAGCAGGAACATATGCTTACGGTTTTGGCGGTAATAAATATAGGAATATTCATATATTATTTTTGGATATTTTTTGTTCAAAAAGAAAATGAAAAAACTGAAAACCTATGCAATAACAATTAATAAAAGAGGAACAGGGTATGTAACAGTTAAAAGAAGCATTTACATAATTTGGAAATGCTTCTTTTTAAGTGATATTATGAAATTTTTTTGCGATGCACTATTTTAGTACAGCTGTCTGCCGGAAGTTAAGTTATTTCTTAACAGGCACAAGGTCCATAAGTTCTTCGTCCCATTCATATTCAATTTCTTTAATCATATCTAGGTGCCTCCTTTTTATATATTTATGAAAGATTTAGTTTCTATAAGTATAATACATAAAAATATGCAAAAATAATATAAATATCAAATTTAAATATTATAACAATAGTATACAAAAATAGAAAATATGCTATAATTATATAAAAATAATACAACAATCGGATAAAATAAATATAACAATAGTACACAAAAATTATAACAATCGTACATATATATGTTATATACACTATTTGAAATTTTAGAATATAAAAATAGACTATAGAATTAGTATCTATAAACTATTTAATCTCAAATAAATTGTTTAGAGGTAGGAATTTATGGAAAGAATAAAAAACATTAAACTTAGAACGGACAATTCTGAAATTGTACCATATACCATTGAAAGTATTCCGATATATGCTATGAGAGAAAAACAGTCAAGTTATCCTAATATGTGTGGGATAATGCATTGGCATGATGATATAGAATTTATAAGAGTTGTTTCAGGAAGAATAAATTATTTAGTAAATGATAATGTAATAGAATTGAACGAAGGAGATATTATATTTGTTAACAGCCAGCAAATTCATGGACATAGACATATTAATTATGAGGAATGTGTATTTGATGGAATATTAGTTCCTACAAACGTTTTAGTGTATCCGAAGCAATTGGCAGAAAAATACGTAAATCCATTTTTTTACGACTCTAAGTTTTCGAGTTTTGTATTTAGAAAAGGAGACAGAGGTCATGATGAATTGACAAATACATTTAATACAATGATGTCACGATTGGAAAAAAAGGTGGATGCTTATGAATTTGATATGGTTGCAGGAGCTTACAAATTAATGTCAGCAATAATAAAGAGATTAAATTGTAAAGGTGTAGAGAGAATTGGAGTGTCACCGTGGACAGATACCTTACATAGAATGATTGGCTTTATTCAGTCGAATTATAAAAATACAATTAGTCTGGAAGAAATTGCAGCAGCGGGAAATGTAAGTAGAAGCCAGTGTTGCAAGATATTTAAAGGAATAATGAACAAAAGTCCTAATGATTATCTCACGGAATACAGAATAAATAAAAGTATCGATTTGATTTTAGGAACAGATATGAAAATGACGGAAATTGCTTATGAATGTGGATTTAACGGTTCAAGCTATTTTGCAGAAATTTTTAAAAAAATGATGGGAGAAAGTCCAAGAGAATATAGAAAAAAGAAAAGAAATAAAAATATTTAAAACATAAAAAAGAAATCCAATGTAGCATGGTATCAGATTCTAATTACTGACAAAGAGTGCAATTTTAGAGCGGTACCTGTTAATATATGGATTTCTTTTTTTAGTTAATCTTTTATTTGATATGATGTCGGGGAAAAAGCCATCAACTTTGATACCTTTGGATTGTCCCATGCTACGTATTTCCACAATCAGAGAGAAATATTTAATCAGCCAAGAATGTGTATGATTGTCCCATGCTACGCATTCCTACAATATTACCCAATTATAATATTTTACATTAATTAATGAACATTATTTCTTCTTTTACCTGTCATATCAGAAACAACAAGTTTAAAGACAGTAGTAACTTTCATCATATCTGTATTAAATTTGAAATCTTCTTCGTGATACTGAGCCATAAGAATTTTTAATGCATCAAATTTATCTTCATCCGGTACAAATTCAATGGTTCCGTGTCCAATGACGCTTTCATACCCCATGGTACATGACATTCTTTCTTCATACATTATAAATCTGTGACCACAATCCATTTCAAATGTGGCTCTGTTATCTTGTCTGATTAAATCTAATTTAGTTCCTTCCTTAGCACAATGGAAATATAGTTCGACTTTATCGCCATCAACATGTAATCCAAAATTAAGAGGTACAATATAAGGAAAATCCTTATCATTAAAGGCAAGTCTGCAACAGTCACACTTGCGGATTATTTCGATTATTTCATTAAAATCTGTTATTTCACGGTCTTTTCTTCTCATAAAAATCACTTAAGTCCTTTCATTTGTATAATTAGAAAAAATAAATTGTATATATATTTTATAACATGGTGTGAAAATATAAAACATATATTTAAGTTGCTTTATGCATTTATGATAAATAATAAATCATTAATTTTATATTAAAATATTACGTAAAAGATATAAAAATTGTACAGACAATACTGTATAATAAATATATAAGATGTTGGGGCAAAAGCTACCAACTTTGATGCCTATGGATTGGTTCGTGCTACGAATAGGTATCGTATATAAAAAGTTATTATTAAATTAAACTTGTTTTATTTTATAAAAATTCGTAAGAATGATAATCATAAAAAGAGATTAATAATAAATTTGGAGAAAAACAATGGAAAATCAAAGCATAGATGTTACAAATGAAAATACAGAATATGAACAGGAAGAACTTGAGACTTTATATAATTTAGAAAGACTGCTAGAATCGGGGCAGTTTGAACTTGTATCAGATAAACCTGAGAATGGAAAAATCAGACTGATATACATAATGAATGATGCAGTGGAAAGCTTCATTGTATTTGACAATGCAAGACTAACAGGCACATATGATAGTAAATTTGAAGGTAGTGTTACAGCTTCACTAACCGGAAATGAAAAAGAATATGTTATGGTAGTACATCAGAATGAATCAGTATTTTCAATATTTTTTCAAAAAATGTACATGGAAAATCATTTATACAACTACGGAAAAATCGGACATTTTTGGGTGAAAGGATACGAATATTTAAGAAATATTGAATATAAGATTGCAATAGTGCGGGACAAAAGGGAATATTTAGGAGAAGAGTATTGTAATAATCAAGAATTAAAATTAGCACATTTGTCGGATTTTCCACCTTTAAATTATTGCTGCTATCCGTCAGTGCCACAAAAATATATTGTTCCAAAAGACGATCCATGGACTCCGTCAAATGAAGCAATTCAGGTAATGTATGATATGGCAGAATTGACTAGAGACAGAAAAATGCAAAGGATGCTGAAATTTTATAAAAATCATCCTGAAAAATGTGTCGCAAAAATTATAGCTTCTATGTTACAT
Source organism: Eubacterium sp. AF17-7 (assembly GCF_003461285.1). NCBI lineage: Bacteria > Bacillati > Bacillota > Clostridia > Eubacteriales > Eubacteriaceae > Eubacterium > Eubacterium sp. AF17-7. Next base: position 4,358 of record NZ_QTWU01000006.1, read on the forward strand.
AGAAATTCTCACAAAGAATTGGTTGATTATTTGGTAAATATATTTGTGAAAGCGTCGGAAAATTATCCTGTGAGAAATTTTGGAAAAGAAAATGAAAAATTAGAAAAATATATAAAGAAAGCAGAACAGTTAAAGGAAGAGTTAAGTAAAGATGGAATTGAGGCATCAGTCATTACTGAAGAACCTTTTGTTGAGGTAAAAGACTCAATAGAATTTAAAGTATATTTGATGATTTGGAAAAAAGGAGTGTTAAATCGAAAGGTCGAATTAAGAAGAATTGTGTAAATAGGTTATTTATTCAAATTTAACAATCAAATAACATTTTTCAGATAAAATTAAGAAAATTTTAACAACAAAATTGCATTCTTTTATTGAAATAAAAACGTTTTCGATATATGATTAGAGTAACAAATTGAAAAGGAGAAGAAAAATGAGAAAGTTATTTAAACAGATTACTGCAGTAGCTATGTCAGCAACAATGATTATTGGTGCAGCAGGAGTTACATCAGCAGCAGTTGCACAGGGAACTAACGTATCACAGAATGAATGGACATCATATTCTCTTCATACAAGAGAAGACAATGGTGAATGGGAAGACAAGTTAATTAAAGATGGTCAGAGTTACATGAACACAGCTAATGCTTACAAGAGTTATGGTGAAAATGCATCTTTAACAGCTAAGACAGCTTCATCATTTACAATGAATGTTGTAAGTACAGGATGGAGTGCTAACTGGAATCCATTCACAGGAAAAGTTACACAGTCTAATCCATGGGGAGTTACAGCAACTCAGATTATGAACGTTGAAAGAGGAAGATATTACAATCTTTCATTCAAGATTAAGAGTACATTATCAAATGAACTTACAAAGACAGTAGAAAGAGCTGATGGTACAGCTTATAATGAAGGAACAGGAAAATATAACTATGTTAAACATGTTCACTTCAAAGTATTTGATAATAATGATAAAGATGGTGCTGCATTAGATTTAACAAATTTAACAGCAACAATTGGTGGCGCAAGTGTTCTTACAACAGGCGATGCTAACATCAACAAAGATTTCTCATCATTTATCGCACTTGATAGCAAGAATACAGCAGATGACGGATGGGTTACAGTAACAGCATCATTTATGATTCCATCACTTAAGTCAGAATACCAGAGTGGAGTTAAAAATCCTACAGTAGGTGTTAAATTTGCATTCGGTGCATTATTAAGAGAATATGAAGATGAAAACAACATGAGTGGTACAATCGAAGTAAAAGATTTCTCTGTTGTAGCTGATATTATGTCACCTTCACAGGTTAAAGTTACAAAAGTAACACCTAAGAAGAAAGCTATGGTTGTAAAGTTTAAGAAATCAAGCGGAGCAAAAAAATATGAAGTTCAGTATTCATTAAAGAAGAACATGAAAGCTGCAAAGGTTAAGACAACAAAGAAGACATCAATCAAAATTAAGAAATTAAAAGCAAAGAAAACATATTATGTAAGAGTAAGAAGTTACTTTGAAAACAATGGCAAGAAGATTTACAGTCCATACTCAGCAAAGAAGAAAGTTACAATTAAATAATTTTACTTAATAAAAAAGAAACGTTGAGCTAAAAAGATTAGTTCAACGTTTTTTTGTATTCATTGCCCAATATGGTGTAATTCGGGGATTAGTATGAATGGGAACCAATATCACCATTTTTGTTATGTACAGTAAATCTCATTTCAACACTTTTATCTTAATTAAACATATAATAAATATTATCAGAAGTATAATATGAGGTTTATGGTGGATAGTAATGTAAATGGACTTATGTTTCAATTAGGAAATATAATGAGAATAGATAATGGGTTTGTTGAAGAATCGGTATGTTTTAATACTGCGGGAGGCTACATTGTAGTTTCATATAATGATACATCAATGGGAAGAAACAATAGGCAGCAGGTCAGATTAAATATAAATAGAAATACAAAAATTATTAACTTTAGAGGACAAAATTTATGTACTTGTTGCATACAGGAAGGTATGTGGATTAATGCAATTTTTTCAGGTGCTATGACAAGAAGTATTCCACCACAGGCAAATGCATTTTTAATTATTGTACAGGGAAGAAGTCAGCAATCGGTTAGCTCAGTAACAATAGACAGAATTGCATCTATAGATTTGGAGAACAGCTCTTTTTATACGGGAAATAGAAATGATATTAATTCACAAACGAGATTTATCGTAAATAATAATACAGTTATAACAGACAGAGAAGGAAACAGAATCAGATTACGAAACTTAAGACCGGGACAATTAGTTAGAATAAATCATGCAAATTTCCAGACGGCAAGCATTCCACCACAGACAATAGCGTTTTCGGTTCAGGTGTTGCAATAGGGAGAAAAATACTGGAACTGAGCAATAAAGTATGATAAAATCGATATAGGTTTTACAAATTGGGATGAGCATAAAAATAATAATTAATGATGGCAGAATCACCCTACATATTGGCAGATATGTAGGGGTTTTTTATGAATGGAAGAATTGAATGATGAAAAAAAATTTTAGGCTTATACATTCTGCATCCAAATAATGTAGGAAGATGCGGACATATCTGTAACGCAAGTTACACAGTATCATCAAAAAGCAGAGGATTGCATATTGGAGAAAAACTAGTAAAAGACTGCATTTTAAAAGCTTACGATAATGGCTATAAAGTGCTTCAGTTTAATGCTGTAGTGGCAACAAATGTACATGCAAGACATTTATACGAACGTGTTGGATTTAAACAATTGGGTATAATACCTAATGGATTCAGATTGAAAAATGGGAAATATGAAGACATATGTCCATATTATATTGAAGTGTAATAATTTTTGAACCATTACTGGCTCCAAGCAGTGGAACATCCTAAAATTAAACTTACCTATTTTACAAATTAAATATTATAAGTAGAAAATGGAGGAAATTATATGTGTACAGCAGCAACATATAAGACAAAAGATTTTTATTTTGGCAGAACACTTGATTACGAATTTTCTTATAATGAGGAAGTTACGATTACACCAAGAAACTATAAATTGAAATTCAGACATGGAATTGAGGCAAAAAATAATTATGCAATTATTGGAATGGCATTTGTTGTAAATGATTATCCTTTATATTATGATGCGATAAATGAAAAAGGATTAGGAATGGCAGGACTCAATTTCGTAGGAAATGCTGTGTACAGTGAAGTAAAATCTGACACTAAAAATGTAGCACAATACGAATTTATACCATGGATACTTAGACAATGTGAATCAGTAAAAGAGGCACGAAAAGTATTAAGTGAAATGAATTTAGTAGGAACTCAGTTTAGCGAGCAATTGCCGGCGGCAAGTCTTCACTGGATTATAGCAGATGCAAATGAAGCAATAACAGTTGAATCAACTGAATCGGGATTACATGTATATGACAATCCGGTAGGGGTATTGACTAATAATCCACCATTTGAACAGCAGATGTTTCAACTTAACAATTACATGCATTTATCATCAAAACAACCGACTAACAGTTTCTCAGATAATTTGCAACTTAATTCATATAGCAGAGGAATGGGTGCAATTGGAATGCCGGGAGATTTGTCTTCAGGGTCAAGATTTGTAAGAGTAGCGTTTACAAAAATGAATTCCAAATCAGGGGAAACGGAAAATGAGAGTGTTAGTCAGTTCTTTCATATTTTAGGTTCAGTTGAACAACAAAGAGGATGTTGTGAAGTAGATGAGGGTAAATACGAAATAACTATTTATACTTCATGCTGCAATGCGACAAAGGGAATTTACTATTACACTACTTATGAAAATAATCAGATTACTGCAGTTGATATGCATAAGGAAAATCTTGAAGGGGAAAGCCTTGTGAGATATCCTTTAATACAGGGACAGCAGATAAAAATGCAGAATTAACAGATGAAGTGTATGTGCCCACGGCCATAGGTTCAGTATAAATTAAAGTAAAAATAAAATTACGGATAATATTTCAAATTGAAAAATTATCCGTAATTTGGTTTACATAATTTAATTGTAGAATTCAAAATAATTAAATTACTAAAATATATTACGGACGAAAATTGATTTAATATTATCCGTAAATCAAGTCCGACTTACACAATCACAAGTCGTCAGACGCATCCACGAGCCTTTATTTCTTCTTATCATACATAAGTGTTTTAATGCCACGCTTAAGTCCATCAACAGTTAAAGGAAACATATCGATGTTTTCGCGAATTACTCTTTCAGATTCCATCCAGTACATATTGTTCAAATCTCCATAGTGATATGAAGGATTTAACCAAATGCTGTGTGGATATTTCTTCTTAAAAAGTTCAATCCATTCCTTACCTGAAAGTCCACCGTTTGGACCACTGTAATTACCGTTTTTATCTTTGAATTCTTCAGGTGCCATACCTGCATCGCCAACAATAATTACTTTATAATCCTTATCATAATTTCTAAATGCCCATGTAGTATCTATCCAGTCACCACTTGCGCATTCAGGTGTTTTATATAATTTAGCATAAATACAATTGTGGAAGTAAAAAGTTTTTACATCCTTAAAATGATTAGCTTTATGCACAGCCTGAAAAAGCTCGTTACACAAAGAACTATAAGGATACATCGAACCACCACTGTCAAATAAAAGCATAAGCTTTACAGTATTTTTTCTTGGCTGTTGAAATTCTAATTTTAAATAACCACCCTGATTACAGGTTGAATTAATTGTTCCGTCGATATCAAGTTCAGTTTTTGGCAAATCAAGTTTTCTTGAATATTGGCGAAGTTCACGGAAAGCAACCTGAAACTGTCGCATTGTAAGTTTTGTATCACGTCTGAAATCTTTATAACGTCTTTCGCCCATAACAGTGAAAGCAGTTTTCATTCCGGCTTCATTTCCTAACTGAATACCACCGGCTACGTGACCTCTTTTACCAAATTCAGAGCCACCGCCCATACCAATCCAGTAAGTTCCACCGTGATGCTCAGTTTTCTGTTCACCAAGTCGTTCCTCAAATTTACGATGAACTTCCTTGGCTTCACGCTCGGTACGCTTGTCTATATATTTGCTTGGGTAAGTTTTCTTGCCCGTTTCAACATCATTGTGCAGCCATGCATCAATTTTACTCATATCAAAAGAATTATCTTTTATATCGTTAAAATATTCCTGAAAGGCAATATCAAATTTGTCATAATCACCTTCGCTTTTAACTAAAATTGTACGGCAAAGATAATAAAAATCAGTAAAATTTGAATGGGCCAAATCTTTATCAAGTGCGTCCATAAGCATAAGCCATTCGGTGGTAGAAATGTTTAATCCGTGATTTTTCAATACATAGAAAAAGTCAGTAAACATAAATTCCCTCCTATAAGCTCATCTGTTTTATTGTTTCTAAATCTTCATCCTTCTTAATTAAAACACCAAGATATGGAAGTGTTTTCTCAATAGAATCAGGGTCAACGCCACCAATCATAAGAGCTCTAATCCAATCTATAAATTCAGATGTGCTAGGTTTCTTTCTAACATCTCTAATACTTCTAATCCAGTAAAATGTTTTCATTGCCTGCTCAAGCAAATGTTCTTCTAAATTTTCAAAATGAGCATTAACAATCTGTCTCATTAAATCTGCATTTGGAAATGAAATATAGTGGAAAATACAACGACGTAAAAATGCGTCAGGAAGTTCCTTTTCAGCATTTGAAGTAATGATAACTATAGGACGGATTTTTGCCTTAACAGTTTCTTTAGTTTCATTAATATAAAATTCCATTTTATCAAGTTCCCAAAGAAGATCGTTAGGAAATTCCAAATCAGCCTTATCTATTTCATCAATTAATAAAATAACCTGCTCCTCTTTTTTGAAGGCTTCTCCAAGTTTTCCAAGTTTGATATATCTGCTGATATCATCCACACCATCTACACCAAACTGGCTGTCATATAATCTTTGAATTGTATCGTAAATATATAAACCGTCCTGAGCTTTAGTTGTAGATTTTATGTTCCAAATTAATAATTCTTTGTCGAGAGCTTTAGCAACTGCCTCAGCAAGCATAGTTTTACCTGTTCCCGGTTCTCCCTTAACTAGCAAAGGCTTTTGAAGCTTTGTTGCAACCTCAACTGCTGCTAATAAATCGTCAGATGCTACATAAGTATCAGTCCCGGTAAATTTTGTTTCTGCTGCCATATTAAAATATCCTTTCCGTAAATAAGTATAATTTCATTTATATTTCAATCTGACAAAATTAACAGAATTACGCTTGTGCAACTTGTCACTCGCAACAGTTCTAAATCTTCAACATGTAGTTTGAATTTCAAACGATGGTTTCATTCAAACTACATATATGTCGATTTGAACCAGCGACGACAAATGCAATTTTGCTAAATTTTGTCAGATTAAAAATGTAATGATATTGACCTTAAATTTTAATTAATTCTTAATAATAAATTTATCGTTTTCAAAAGTTATAGTACCATAATGAAAATATGAATGTCTACAACAATTGAAAAAACTATTTAGGTCGGTTACAATGGTGTGGAAAGAATAAATTTTAGGAGGCATGAAATGGTAAAGCATATTATTTTATGGAAGCTAAAGGAAACATTAACAGAAGAAGAAAAGGTACAGGCTAAGAAAGATATAAAGGAAAATTTAGAAGCATTGGAAGGAAAGATTGACGGATTGTTAAAAATGAATATCCGAATAGAATATTTGCCATCTTCATCTGCTGATATAATGATGGATAGTGAATTTGAAAATGAGGATGCATTGAAGGCATATCAGACAAATCCAAAGCATCAGCATGTCGCAAACACATATGTAAGACCTAATGTTGAAACAAGACTTAGTATGGATTTTTAGACATTGCTATTTTATCAGAAAGGTGGATTATAATTATGAAAAAATTTATTACTTTTACATGGGCGTGTGCAATAGCACTTATTTTGGCAGGAATGTGTGAAATGAGTTCATTTGACAATGGGATTCAGAAGTATTCATATGTAAAAAATGTTAAGGCAGAAACTGTAAAAAATCACGAAAAAAATCAGAGCATAATTTTAAATGCTCCGACAGTTAAAGTAAAGAATAAAACTGAAAAACAAGTTAAGATTAAATGGAATCGTGTAAAAAAAGCGAATAGTTACAAAGTATACAGAGCTACAACAAAGGGTGGAACTTATAGTCTTCTTACATCAACAACTACCAGAAATTACGTGGATACAAATACAGTAGGCGGTCAAAAATACTACTATAAAGTGCAGGCTATAAGAACAGTTGCCGGAAGCATGGGAGAAAGCAGTCTTTCAAAGGCTAAATATGTAAAGGCTGCAACTAAAGATTTAAGTATTGTAGTTGCAGGAGAATGCTATGTTGAAGGAATTGAACTTTGGGCAAAGAATCAGTATCCAAAGGGAACACATTTTATAAGTAGTGTAGGTGTAAGTAGTTCAGGATTTATAAATTCAAAGAAATTTAAAGTTAATGGAAAAAGTGCTACAGGTATAGAAAAAGTTGCATCATATAATCCTGACAGAGTATATTTTTTAATAGGAATGAATGAATCAGGTACTGACAATACAACTCCTACAATCAACAATTTTAAAACAATGATAAATAAACTTAAAAAGAAAAATAAAAATGTACAGATAGTCCTTCTTCCAATAGCACCAACGGGCAAAAGAAGTACTGCAAATGTGCCAAAGAAATCACAGCGTTTGAAATTTAATAAAGCGTACTCAGATTTGGCAGCAGCAACAGATAATGTATATTATTATGATTACACAGGTTTGTTTGATGATGGAAAAGGATATTTGAAATCATCATGTGATGGCGGTGACGGATGCCATTGGACATCAACAGCAACAATTAATTTTTCAAAGAGCCTGATGGATTGGTCAAAGAATAATTTATAGAAAATATAAAATTTATTATGCCGGGAAATATTTGAAATCATTACATATTGGATAGGTTTTAGATTAATGTTCCCGGCATAAATAATATTAAGTTAATCAAAGGAGTCACAATAATGGGTGGAAGTCATATAGCAATACCTACAATTTTGAAAGTCGGAAAAGGAACATTAGAAAATCTTGGTACTTATATTAAATCGAGTGGAATGTCTAATGCCGTAATATATTTTGGAAATGATTTAATAGACATGTTTGGTGAAACAGTAATGAAGTCACTTAAAGATGCAGGAGTCAATGTGCTTGGCTACAGAGAAATGGATTCAATTAAAATAGAAGAATTGATAGGGATTGCATTTGACATTGATTCTAAAGCACAGGTTGTAGTAGGTATTGGTGGTGGTAAAGTTATTGACGGTGCAAAATATGCCGCATATCTTAGAAAATTACCATTTATAAGCGTGCCTACTTCAGCATCCAGTGATGGCTTTTCAAGTGCTAGTGCATCACTTCTTGTTAATGGAAGACGTACATCGGTTCCGGCAAGAATGGCATATGGAATTGTTGCCGACACACAGATAATAAAAAGTGCTCCTGAAAAATTTATTTATTCAGGAATTGGAGATATGGTATCAAAAATTACGGCACTTTATGACTGGGTGTATGAAGACCAAAAAGGTTATACAGAGTTAAATGATTTTGCAATGATGATTGCAAAAAAGGCTGTAAATAGTTTTGTAAGAACACCGTTTGAAAGTATTAAAGATGATTTGTTCTTAAAAGAGTTGTTAGACTCGCTTGCAATGAGTGGAATCGCAAATGAAATTGCAGGAGGAAGTGCACCTACAAGTGGAAGTGAACATTTGATTTCACATGCTCTTGATAAAATGCTTCCTGTACCACAATTACACGGAGTCCAGGTTGGCATTGCAACTTATCTAATGAGCGTTGTTCAGAATCACAGATATAAGAGAGTAAATACAATATTTACCGATACGGGATTTTGGAATTTTGTTAAGAAATTAGACTTGGATATCAAAGACTATGAAAAGGCAATAGATATGGCACCTTCAATAAAGCCTCACAGACATACTTATTTACATGAAAAAGAATATAGAGATTTGGCAAAGAAGGTATTATATGAAGATGAAAGATTGAAAAAGGTATTTCATATTTAAAGAAATTTTTATAGTAAACGTGAATTTGTATAGACAAATTCACGAAAACTGTAAACAAATTGTAAATCGCATTGTATATATCAAAAAAAGCGATATACTATAAATATAGTAAATATATTTAGCAAAGCAGGTGAAAACCTGTGACGCAAAGCTATAGGGCCTTTAAAATGGCAGCCAGTTGCACTTTATTAGTCTTGGTGTGCTGTGCCCAAGACTTTTTTTGTACAACAGTCTAGCTTTATTCGTAAAAAGCAAAGTATATTGAACATCTTATTCTAAAGGAGGAAAAATGAATAAAGAGTTGTTAACACAAGCGGGAATTGATGTTAACGATGGAATAAGAAGATTTAATGACAAGGAGGATTTGTATGAAAGATTTTTGTTTACATTCCCAAAGGATGTAAACTACGACATAATGTGTGAAGCAATTAGCAAAGGAGACGCAGAACAGGCTTTTCAGGCAGCGAATGCATTGAAGGGGATTACAGGTAACTTAAGTTTAAACCAGTTGTATAATCATATTATTCCATTAGTCGATTCTCTAAAGAAAAGAAGAATGGAGAAGGTAAATGAACTTCTTGAGGTGGTTTCAGTGGATTATGACAAAGTTATTAAAGCGTTATCTACTAATGATAAAAAATAAAAAGTGGACAGGTCATCTTATCTTTATATTTTTTATTGAACAAAGAAATCCGGCAGACGGTTAAGTGCTGCCGGATTTCTTTGCTTTTATATATTTATTTAGTTGAAATGATTTATTCAAATTACAAAATTTTATAATTAAATAATAGTAATCTGTCATTAAATTTCATTACAGAAATAATATTTTAGTGATGGAATAAACGGATTCCTGTAAAGCTCATTACCATATTATGTCTGTTACAAGCATCGATAACATCTTGATCACGAATTGAACCACCAGGCTGTGCAACATATTTAACACCGCTCTTAGCAGCTCTTTCGATATTGTCATCGAATGGGAAGAATGCATCAGAACCAAGTGTAATATCTGAAGCCTGAGCTAACCATGCCTGTTTTTCTTCTTTTGTAAATACAGGTGGTTTTTCTGTGAAGATACTTTCCCATTTACCATCTGCAAGAACATCCATATAATCTTCACCAATGTAAAGGTCGATTGCATTATCTCTGTTAGCACGTTTCATACCTTCAATAAATGGAAGGTTAAGTACCTGTGGTGCCTGACGAAGTAACCAGTTATCAGCCTTCTGTCCGGCTAATCTTACACAGTGAATTCTTGACTGCTGTCCTGCACCTACACCGATTGCCTGACCGTTTTTAACAAAACATACTGAGTTAGACTGAGTATATTTTAATGTAATCATAGCAATTGCCATGTCAATTTTAGCGTTTTCAGGAAGGTCTTTGTTTTCAGTAACAATATTGTCAAAGAAATGTTCATCAATATTTAAATCGTTACGTCCCTGTTCAAATGTAACACCAAATACTTCTTTATGTTCGATTGGAGCAGGTTCATAATTAGGGTCAATCTGAATAATTGCGTAACTTCCTTTTTTCTTTCCTTTTAACATTTCTAAAGCTTCAGGTTCATAACCCGGAGCGATAATTCCATCTGAGAATTCTCTCTTAATGATTGCTGCTGTAGAAACATCACAAACATCAGAAAGAGCAATGAAGTCACCATATGAAGACATTCTGTCAGCACCTCTGGCTCTTGCATAAGCGCTGGCAAGTGGTGATAATTCTCCTAAATCATCAACCCAGTAAATCTTTGATTCGATTTCACTTAAAGGAAGACCAACAGCAGCTCCGGCAGGTGATACATGCTTAAAAGAAGTAGCAGCAGGAAGTCCTGTAGCTTTCTTTAATTCTCTAACTAACTGCCAACCATTGAAAGCATCAAGGAAATTGATGTATCCCGGTTTTCCGTTAAGAACTTCGATAGGAAGTTCACCTTCATTCATAAATATTCTTGATGGCTTCTGATTTGGATTACAACCATATTTTAATTCTAATTCTTTCATTATAAATCTCCAATCTTTAAATTATTTATTCTTGTTAATAATCTTAGTTTCGTATTTCCCTGTTTCAATATCGATATATCTTACAAATAAAGAAACTTTGTTATCTTTATTTAAACTGTTCCAAAGCATATCTGTGAATTCGTTCATATCATCTTTAATTGAAACAAGCTTTGGTTCACCTTCAAAACTTGGAAGCGGATTTCCATCATGCATATATGTATGAATAAAGTGACCTTCTCCATTTACAGGATTTTCATATGTAAATGTGTATCTGTTACATGCATCCGGGTTACCGTTATTGCTCTTTAAAATAGACATTGCATAATTATAAGAACCATTTTCAACCTGCATAACTCCTGAAATTCTAGGTGTATAGTTAGGACCGTCCGGTTCAAATTCTCTTGTTCTTAATGACTGCTCAAATGTCTGACCTTTATCCATTAATTCGTAAACAGTATCTGTCTGGTCACCATTTGTAACGATAGTTTTGTTACCAAGAACACGAACAGGAGCATAGATAATAAGACTTGGGTCTACTAATTTAGAAGGGTCAAATGCCTGAGTACGGATTCCTTCGCCATCTTCGACAAAAACTCTGTTTCTGCTGTTTTCGCTTCTTCCCATGATGAAATAAGCTGTTACTGCGTATTTGCCATTAGGAGTTTTACCGATTACGATTCCTCTTCCAGGGTACGCATTTTCTTTTAATTCATTTTCAAGTGATAACATCTGCATAGTGTTTCTCCTTTATAAAAAATTTTTTCTTTGGTTTCCAAATATAGAAAGGTAAGCAAGGTGCCTTATAAGACATAGCCTACGCAAATCCTGCCAAATGGGTATAAAAAAACCACCTGGGAAACCTAAATGGTTGCCCAGGCGGTCGGCTTCGATACATCACCATACTCCCTGTGAGTGCTCTCACTTATCCGCCAGTCGTATGGAATCTAAAACTAGAATAAACCATTTGAAAAATAATTTCAACACCTTTAGAAAGAAAATTGAAACAAAATCGATTAGAATATGTGATATAATGAGCGGGGAGAGCGAAAAGCTACTTGTAGCTTTACAGCGAACGGCAAATGGCGATAATGATAGACACGGAAGCAGCAAAGCTACGAATCATGATATAATGAAAAATACAAATAAAGATAAAGATTAACGGAGAAGGTAAATATAATGAATATTAATATTGCAATATGCGATGACAATAAAATATTTATTGATAATATGAAGACAAAAATCATAAAAATATCAAAGAATATGAAATACAATACTGAGATATTTATTTATACGGATGGTAATATTTTGCTAAATGAAATCTGTGAAGAAAAAGAAAGCATAGATGTTCTAATGTTAGACATCGATATGCCTCATATATCAGGGTTACAGATTGCGAATGAAATTAGAAAAAGAAAATTAAACATTACTCTAATATTTGTATCGGCACATGATGAGATGGTGTTTGATGCCATACAATATCAACCATTTAGATATATGAGAAAGACACGGTTAGATGAGGAACTGCCTCAGGTATTAGAAGATGTTTTTGAACTTTTAAAGGATAAAGATGATAAATATACAATAATTAAAACAGATGAAGGAAATAAAAAAATAAAAAATTCTGAAATAATGCATATAGAAGTGGATAAAAGAAAATTAAAAATATGCATGTATGATGGAAGAGTAATGTATATTGGAAAAAGTTTAAAAAATTTTTTAGAGGAACTGGATGATAATAACTTCATTCAAATCTATAGTGGATGTGCAGTAAATATTAAATATGTAAGTGAGTTTTCTAAAGTTGAAATCACACTGGATAATAACGAAAAACTGCCGGTTAGCAGAACGAGGATGAGTGATGTTAAAAAGACATTATTAAAGTATTGGAGAGAGAAAGTATGATAGCTTTTTATTGGGTAGTAGAGTATTTGGGGAGTTTTATTGACACATTAATGTGTTGTATATTTTGTGGAATATTTATAGGCGAAAAAAATGATGAATACAGAAAGAAAATATTTTTGTATTCTTTGATATGGGCAGCGATAATAACAGGTTTAAATACCATAAAGACGGTTTCATTTATTTTATCATTTTCTTTTATGATTATGTATATTATCATTCAATGGGTTATATACAGACAAAAACAGAAGTTCGCCATATTATTGGTATTTTTATATGGTGTAATCATAACAGCAGTAGAGTTTGTAGTTGTATATGTAACCTTATTCCTGACAAATCAATCTTCTATTGAAGATAAAAGTCCTACAAGATATGTATGTATGGTAATTAGCAAAGTACTTTTAGTTCTGGTAATAATGATTATTGATAAAATTGTTAGCAAAAGAAGGATTATTTCAGGAAAATATGCAGCAATTATAGGATGTGTTGCATTCTTTATTTTCGCGTCAAATTTTTCAATTATATATTTAGGATTAAAACAGCAGGATTCAAATGTTGCATTAATAAGCACTATATTTTTTGTGGCAGATATGATATTGGGAGTACTTCTTTTGTATTTCATACTTAAACTGGCCGACAGTTATGAAAAACAGAAAAACATAGAATTAGTTGAAATGCAAAATAGAATGCTTAGCAAATCACTTGAAGACACAGAGAGAGCATTTGATTTGTGGAGAGAAAGTATTCATAATTATAAAAATAATATTATTACATTGGCACAGCTTGTTGAAGAGGAAAGTACAGCGGAGATAAAAAAATATTTAAATAATGAAATACAACAACTAGGAATAAAGACACATTACGCAATGACAGGAAATAAAGTTATTGATGCTGTTTTAGCAACAAAGAAAAACTCGGCAGAGCATAAGGAAATTAATTTTTATGCAAATGGAAATATACCTGATAAGTGTGTTATTGATGATATTGATTTTACAAATATAATTGGAAATCTCCTAGATAATGCAATTGAAGCTGCTGAAAAAGTCGAAAATGGAAACGTAAGTATTGTAATAAAACCACAGAAGAAATTTATAATAATAAAAGTAAAAAATTCTTATGATGGAAATAAAAATAATGAATTACAAACAACTAAGAAAGATAAAGAATACCACGGAATTGGTTTGAAAAGTATAAAGCGTATAGTAGAAAAATATCAGGGCGAATTTGAACTTGAGTTTAAAGAAAAAGAGGTTGAAGCTACAGCGTTATTACTAAATGTATAGCCAAAACTATTTTTATATTCGACAAAATTCGACATCACATAATATATAAAACTACAAAAAATTGCCTTCCCCCTGGCAAAAAATGACAAGTTACGCAAAAAATGATACAAGTTACGCAAAAAAATGTTTTGAAGCATTTTTTTTGGTAAAATGATTTTGATATCTTATTGACAAAAGTCACTTTATAGCAGGAGTTTATATGGAGAAGAAATTTTTAGATAATAACTGCAAAGATGTAGAGCTCATTAATACCATTGATAAAATTAAAAAGATTTTAGATCAAAATGGGATTGATGTTGATGAAAAAACGGTGGAAAATGTAAGAGGGGTTTTCTCTACTAGATTGAATTTGAGTGAAATAGGGTTAGGAACAAACGGTAAAGGAACATCTATCGAAATGTCTAGAGCAAGTGCGTATGGTGAGCTTATGGAAAGATTACAAAATTTTGCTCTTTATAAATTTATGTATCCTATTAGAGAAAGCGATGATTATAACGAGTTTATATATTATTGCGATGAAGAAAAAGTAAGTTTGGATGAATTTGAACATCAATTCAAAGAAATTTATAACGATTTAACGCTAGATATAGAAAATATTATCCCACTTATGAGTACAAGGGAGAGGAAAGAGAATTGTTTTTATTCTACAAAGTATATTGAAATAAAAACAAATAAAGAAAAATATATACCAGGTGTAGTGGCAGAATATATGTATGCAACAAATGGAATGGCTGCTGGAAATACGCTTGAAGAGGGAGTGGTGCAAGGACTAGCGGAGATATTTGAAAGATATGCTAATAGAAGTGTATTGGATAATCATATAGTTGCCCCATTAATTCCTGATGACAAGATAGTTATGACACCTAGAACAAAGGCTGTAATTGATGCTATAAAAGAGAAAAATAAAGAGATTAAAATTGAATTTAGAGATTGTTCTTTAGGAATTGGCCTGCCAGTAGTTCAAATGAATTGGATTGATGAGAGATATGGTAAATATTTTGTGAAGTTTGGATGTCATCCTACTCTTGAAATAGCAATAGAGAGAACACTTACAGAATTGTTTCAAGGAAGAAGTTTTTTGATGTCACCGATTTGGCTACAAGATTTTAAATTTGAAGAGGTTTCAGATGGAGGATATGACCATAATTTTGAAAAAATACTGAGATCGGGAGATGGAGTATATCCATATAGTATTTTTGGTGAAAATTTTAGTTACCAATATAGTAATTGTTTTATTGAAACAAAATTTGATTCGAATAAAGAATTGTTAGCATTTATGATGAAAATAGTAGAAAAAAATAAGTGGAATGTTTTATATAAAAATTTATCGTTTATGGGATTTCCAGCAGTACATATAATTGTTCCAAATGTTTCAGAAGTGGAAGAGTTAAGTAAAGAATATTCGGATAGACTTGTTTGGTACAGGGAGTGTAGAAGTAAGATAAAAAGAGTGAATGAATGTAGCGAAGATGAAATAAGAGATATTATTAAATTCTTTTCAGAAATGCACTATTCGATTAAGGATAATATAAGCTATCTATACTCTTTGCCGGTTGAGCATGATGCTGAGATAAACCAAGTTAATGTTGAGTATTTTAAATATATTCTTTTAGCAAAAATAAATGAAAATGAATTAGCGCTAAAGGCATTAGACAATTATATATTAGCAAATAGACAACAAAATACGAAAAAAACAACAGTTGCAAAATGTGAGAAAGAGTTATTTTATGCTACTAAAATAAAAAAAATTCCGATTGATACTGTAGAGATTATATTGAAAAAAATATACGGAGAGGAAACTTTTTTAGAATGTAGAGAGAGAGTTAATGGTAAGAAGCTATTATTAGACAGGATATCTTATCCATGTGAAAAAAAAGATTGTCAATCATGTAGTATTGTTGAAAAGTGTAGAATGAGTAAAATAAATAATTTTCATAAAAAAATGGTTAGACTTTGTATGGAAGGATGGAGTAAAACAAGTGGAAAAATTACTGAATAAAATAATAATTGGAAATGAATATGTTGAATTTGAGCATAAAGGGAAATATGTAATTATTGCAGTAGAATCAGGAAATAGTGTTGTTTTAGAAAAAGAAGAGTTCGAGCTTTTTAAGCAAATATGTACGCTAGCCAATAATAGAGAAAAATTAACAGATGTTGCATCTGAAGATGGTAAATATAAAAAGACAATATTAAAGTTGATTGAACGTGGAATTATATGGATAAAGGAATTAAATAGTGCAAAGGAATATGAGATAAGAAGATTTTCAGCTTATTGGGGAATAACACAAAAATGCAATTTCCATTGTTTGTATTGCTACGCAAATGCGGGAGAAATCGATGTGAATTCTCAAAAAGAAGAAGGTTTAAGTTTGGAAGAGTGTTTCCGTGTCGTTGATGAAGTTAAAAAAATAGGATTTTTTGAGCTGGTGTTGACGGGAGGAGAACCTCTATTAAATAAAAATGTATTTGAAATAGCGAAATACGCAAAAAGTAAGGGGTTAATGGTTGGATTGCTTACAAATGGTTCGCTTGTAAAAAATGAAAATATTGAAGAGTTCAAAATATTTGATTATGTTAAGATAAGTTTGGATAGTTATGATTCAGAAGCAAACGATAAACTTAGAGGAAAAGGCAGTTTTGATAGAATAACAGAAGGAATTAGATTGTTGCGTGATAACGGAATAAATGTGACTATAGGCTCTGTACTTACAAAGTATAACTGTGATAGTGTTGATAGGACTATAGAGTATGTAAATAAAGAATTCGGTGTGACGGATCATCAAATAATTAATCATATACCTCTGGGTAGAGGGGCAGAAGATGGCTTGGGGTGTGATTTTGATGAATTGAAAGAATATGACCGTAAAATTTTGGATGCAAAAATGAGATTGTATGAAAATAAGTTCTTTTCAATGATTCAGGATGGTTTCTTGATTGATGGAAGAAAAGTTAGTTGTGGAATGGGAAAGTCTGAAATCTTTATAGATGCAAAGGGGAATGTATATCCTTGTAGAATGACATATTCGGATGAGTATTATTTAGGAAATGTTATTTCGGAAGATTTGGAAGTCGTATTATCTCGAGTTGATGATAAAGTTGCTGATTTACATGTCGATAGCCTTGAGGACTGCAAAGATTGTTCATTCAGGTATTTGTGTGGAGGTGGTTGCAGAATGTATCATGCGGGATATTCTAATTCAATTTATAAGAATAGTCAGGAAGTATGTGAGACATTGAAGGCACAGTGTAAAAATTTAGTATTGCTTAAAAACAATATTAATCCCATTGAATAGATATTTGTTTTTTGGTATTAATGCATCAAACTATCAATATTTGATAAGGAGGTGATAGTCAGTGAATTACGTAGCACCAATGATGGAAGAAGTAGAATTTACAGCTAGTGCAGATTGTGCATGTATGTGTTCAACAACATCAGGCTCGGGTTCAGGCTCTTGCTAATAATGTAATTATAAAATATATGTAAGGACAAATATGTAATTTTGATGCTGATACCAATTATTAACATATATTTAGAAGAAGTTATTTTTATATTTAATAAAAACAACTTCTTCTGTTAATAAAAGTAATGATTTTAATGAGAAATTCATGTTAGAAATAGAAAAGATTATGATTATAGGAGTTATTAAAATATGGAAAATCAAGTGAAGTTAAGTTCAAGTATAATAATTGATTGTGATGAAGAAACTAATAAAAAATATTTGATGAATATAGAGAATGGAAGCATATATAATTTGAATGATGTTGCATTTTTTATTGTTGATTCAATAAAGAATGAAAAGACTGTAGATGAATGTATTGAGGAATTAATTACATTGACAAATAACCAGGTGCCAAGAGAACAAATTATTGAAGATACCAATAAATACATAGATGAGTTGTTACTTGCAGGGATAGTTTATGAGTAAAAATGATATTAATAGTGTTCCAGTTGCTGTATTAAAGAAGTATGTTCAAATGCATAGTGTCAAATTTTGTATAAGTGGAAAATCTATGGAGCCTACCTTTCTTGAAGGCGATGAAGTATACGTCGAACACACAGAAACAATCAATGTGGGAGATATTATTTGTTTTCATAATCAAAAAAAATATGTGATTCATAGAGTGGTTTGTAATCAAAATGGTTTGATTTTGACAAAGGGAGATAATAACAACTATATAGATGCGTATAATCCTAATATTGAAATTGTAGGCTGCGTGAAAAAAAAAGAAAAAAAGATTGATAAGCCTCATATCATTTTTGTGTTTTGGGACAAAGAGGAATTTATTTCATGTAAGCACATTGGCGATAAATTAGGTGTAGAAATGATATATGGGGAAGAAATTTGTTCAGAAGGCTGTAATATAGCTATTTCTCCGTATTCAACAACAATCCTTAATAGAGAAATGATTAATAAATCAAAAGTTTATATTCACATTGGAATGCGAATAGCAGATTTTTGTCAAGAAGGATTTGTTTTAGATTCAAATTTTGATGAAGTAGCAAGAGGCGGAAGTTATCAATCGATGATAACATTAAGTAATGAAGAAAAGTTCGTTATTTTGACAAATCAAGTCAATTTATTAATAGAGGAGAGTTAACAAATGAGAGCAGATGAGGCAAGAAAAATAATATTATTATGTATAGAAATAATAACGGGTTTTGATTATTTATGGGAAGAGATAGATGGAAAGTCTTTTACGGAGATAGGTATGAGTTCTTTAGAAAGTGTTATGACATTAGTAGAGATAGAAAATAGAGTTGATTATGAGTTTGAAGATAGTTTATATTCAATCAACGAAATTGAAAAAATACTAACTGAAAAAGGGTGGAAATATGAAGGAATTAAATAATTGTTATATGTCCATTGTTGGAGTTGGCGATTCATATTATGCATTTGATGAGAATACTTATGAAATTCAAAAATTGAATGATAAATCTAAGGAAATATTTGAATATCTGATAGAAAACAGAGAATGGCCAAAAGATAATATGTCAGGTAGAGAACTCATTCAAATAGCAATGAGCATAAAAAAAGGAAATTTTTTTTCAGAAAATAAGAAAAAATATATTAATGGTCAGAATATAGAATCCTTTGTTGTGTCATTTCCGATTCAACATAAATGCAATTTAAGATGTAAATATTGTTTTGCACATGGTGGAGATGTATACGAAGGAACAAATAGGGAAATGCAAATACAAGTTATTGACAAATTTGTTGAGCGAATCAAAGAGAAAAACACAGTAAAAAAAATACGATTAGAATTTGTTAGCGGCGGGGAAAATTTTATAGATAAGAAAAAATATATAGAAATAGTTGATCATTTTAAAATGAGTATGGAAAAGAATGACATTGAGTTGAATATATTTACAGAAAGTAATGGAACATTATTAGATAGTGAAATTATTGATTATTTAGATAAGAATAATATTAGTTTAGGAATAAGTATTGATGGACCTAAGGGCATACATGATGAGATGAGATGTTATGTTGATGGTAGGGGGAGTTATAATACAATTATAGATAATTTAAATAAGTGCTATAGTAAAAGTAAAAAAAATATTTGGGTATTATCAGTGGTGACAAGCAATACAAAATCGTTGGCAGAGATTATTGAACATAACATGCTTTTAGGTGTAGATAGTATGGAATTGAGAATAGTTAGAGGCAGTGAAGAAAATGATTTTTGCCTATCTGAAAAAAATCTGCAACATTTTGTAGGACTTTATGAGGAACTTGTTAATTATTTTAAAGAAAAACCCGAAAGGATAAAAAATATATATAATAATTATGATTCTTTTGGTAAGATTCTTATGAGGTTAATAACTAAAAATAAGATAGTATATAGATGTCAGGCTGGAAAAAATAAATTTAGTATAACTGCGGATGGGGATATTTACCCTTGTGATAGCTTTGTTGGCATGAAAGGGATGAAAATAGGAAATGTTTATTACGATGAAGTAAATGAAGAGGTACTTCAGTATTTTAAAAAGAATACTGTATGGGATCATAAAAAATGTAATGCATGTAAATATAAGTACTTATGTGGGGGTGAATGTTATTATAATCGAATAATAACAAATTGTTCACATGGGCAGAATGAACTATATTGTAAATTGCAAAAGAAGTTGATTGAATTTGCTATTGATTTAACATATTACTTAAAAAATCAATGCAAAGAAGAATATTTATTGCTAGAAAAAATCGGAAAGATTCGAAATAGCCAAGAAATAAGGTGAGATTGTAAATTTCAAATTATTTCTGTGATACAATTTGGGCTACTGTTGAAATAGTGATTCTAGAAAGAAGAATAAAGGATAATGTCAAATGATCTATGAAAAAATGAGTCAAAGAAAAAGGCTCAAAATTGAACTTTAAAAATGTAAAAATATAAGTTATAGCGTGAGAACGCCACACTTGACAATATAAAAAGAAATGCTGCAGAGGTCGGTTACCGAAGGCGAAGATGACAAGAACAGTTAGAGCCTTCGGCTTGTTGCATATTTAGTATTGTTTGCTAAACAAGATAGATTACCAGTTGCCACTTGCCTGGCAAGTTGTCGGCATTTTTCAATTCGTAAACTTAGTTTAAAACGTTATAGTTATTATGTTGATGAGGTCTAAGGAAGTTGTAGTAGGCAACCCAAAGAGCAAGAGCGTACTTAAACCGTCGATGTTATCTAAACCTTTCTATACGTATGTTTGTGTTTAGCGATTCAATTATACCTTTTTTTGGGGGGATCACTTGGAAATATAGAAAAATATAAAGAAAATAAGGGGTGTCATTTGACACTACCTAATAAAGTAGGAGAGTGAATAGATGAAAAGATGCGAAATAGATAAAGAACGATTAGTGTATTATGATGAAATGCATTATTTTTGCTTGAAAAACTGTTTTAATAATTGTCTTATTTTGAATGGTGTTGAAGATAGTCTTTTAAGAATAAGGACTGGATTGGAATTTAAAATTAGGATAAATTATGATAAAACAAATTTTAATGTATTAAAACATACATTACTACTTCCTTTTTTTGACATGAATCAAGTTACATGCGGAATGGGTGATGATTCAGAAGAGATTTTTAATGATAATATAAGCAAAATACCAATAATAGTATTGGTAGATGTATATTATCTTCCGTATAGAAAAGAATATCATAAATATCATGCAAGTCACGCAGTTTTACTTGTCGGGTATGATGAAAGTATGGATTTTGTCGAAATCATTGACTGGTACGGACCATATTTTTACATAGGTGAAATACCATATGATGAATATTTAAACGCAAGGAATTCAGATAATCCTAATGATGTTAATCCGTTCAGTGGATTTAAGATAAACAATTATTGGTATAAAATAGGTGTGGAATGTAAAATTGATATCAAAAAAAATTTGATTGAAAATTTAAATGGATTACGAGGAGATAGAAAGTTAATAACAAATAATTCAGTAGTGGGAAAAGAAGCTGTTAATACAATAACTACAATTATGCAAAAAAAAATAGAGGTAGAAGATATTGAAATTAAGAGATTCTGTGGTACTTTGCATAATGAACTGTATATATTGTCAAGAGCTACAGAACTAAGTATTTTATATTATACAGAGATAAAAAAGAAGAATTCAAATATGATAGATGATAGGATTATACTTTTTGTTAAAAATATAAATGAATCATTCAAAAAGATGAATTATTGGTTGTTGAAAGGAAGTATCAAAAATAGTAGAGATTATCTGAAAAAGGTACTTACAAAATGGATTGAGTTTGAAAAAGAATATAATGCTATAGAGCAAGTGATTAATGATAATATCATTAATCTAGAGACTTGTTACTAAATATTTAAACGATTTATAGATAGAGTGTTAATAGGATAACTATTGGGAATAAAGAGAGATATTATTATGTTTGATGAATATAAAAAAGAGATGACAAGAAATTCGGCTAAACTCATTATAATTACGACAATTACATCGTTATTGATAGCTGTAACAAGTTTTATTGGTCCTTTATTAATTAAAGATTTTGTTGAATCATATCCAAAAGACAGGCAAATATTAAAACCGTTGCTTGTAATACTGTTGACGTATGTTGTATGTTATTTGTTTAAATTATTGTTAAGTTCCTTAAAAGGGAAAATGTCAATTAATTTTAAAACTAGAGAAACATGCCAGTTAATCTTGATGATGTTTAAAATGAGGTATGAAAAACTAATACAATTGGAGCCAACATATCTAGTTGAGAAAATTAATACTAGTGTGAATACTTTTTATCAATTATATTCTGATTCAATAGCTTCGTATATAGTTTCAATATTTACTATTATTGGATGCTTATGTTTTATGTTATGCATAAATGTTTGGATTGCAGTTATATTAATTGTCATCATTCCGCTAAATATCGCAGGATATAAACTTTTAAATAAAAGACTTCAAAAAATGTGCATTAGACTCCAAAATGTATGTGCAAAAAATTTTGCGGATATTCTTTCAATTACGTCAGCGGTTGATTATATAAAGCAGAGTCCAAATTACGAATTAATAATTAATTTTATTAAGAAAAAAACAAAAATAATACATAGTGAGAATGCTAATGTTGGTGTATATGCAGGGCTAATTAGTCTAACTTTGGGAGATATCATTAATATGATAAATAATTTATTGTACATATATGTTACAGTGTTAATGGTAAATGCCAAAATCAATTTAGCTGATTACATATTTATTACTATGGTTATTTCTATGTTTTTCCCAGCATTAAATAATATTGTTGGTGCAGGTATTAATTTGAGAGATATTAAAGGAGTTTATGAATTTGTTGAAAATGAGTTAATAAATAATATTGAAGAATCGGGTGAAGAAAGATGCGAAATGATTGAAAATGTATCCTTTGACATTCATGACATAGGGTATAACGATAAATTGTTGATTAAAAATGGACATTTTGATGTTAAACGTGGTGATATAGTTATGATCCAAGGAGAGTCAGGGAGTGGCAAAACAACGATAATGAAGGGGTTGGTTAAGCTGTTACATATAGATGGCATTTCCTTGAATGGAAAGGAATTGTCTGAGTATGACAATAATTCTGTAAGGGCTAAAATAGCCTTTTTTTCTCAAAATGTACCAATTATTACAGGAACAATAAAAGAGAATATTCTGTTGGGACAAAATGAAAAAAAATTAGATATAAACAAGTTAAAAAATAAACTGTTTATGAAGAAATTTTTTGATGAAAAAGAAGGATTAGATCACATAATATTAGAAAATGGAAGTAATTTATCTGGGGGAGACAAGCAGAAAATTGCGTTGGCTAGGTTGTATTTAGAACAACCAGATGTGATTATACTTGACGAAATAACGAGTTCAATTGATAAAGAATCTTCAGATGTTATTTTTGAAGATATTATCAATTCATTTAAGGAAAGTATTATTTTTGTTATAGCACATGATGATACAGTAAAAAAATATTGCAATCGTTTTATAAAAATTTTAAACAAAGAATGTATAGAGGTAGAATAATAAGGATATATGTTTATGGTAGTACATGAAAAATCAAAACTGATATATAAAAATAATATATTTGAAGCTAAAGATATACAGGATTATATCGATAATATAAAAAGCATTTTACTGACTAAAGATAATATTTTTGATAATGTGATAGCAATTGAAAGTGAAAAAAATCCAGAACTGATTTTTGCAATTTTTGCTCTGATGGATTTGAAAATTCCGTTTACTATAATTAATAGAAGTGTCCCAAAACAACGAAGAGAGTATATGAGAAAGAAAGCTGGGGTAAGTTATACGATAGTTACTGATCCGTATTATGGAACTAGTGATTCAAAAATTATAAAGCTAGATATAAATAGCATTAATAACAGTACAGGTTCAACAGGAAGAAATACAGTTAATTGTAATTATTGGAGTACAATAGCATATATTCTATTCACATCTGGAACGACGGGTTTTCCAAAAGGTGTGGAAGTAACTAGGGAAGGACTAGCAAATTTCATAGATTCAATTCCAAAGATAATTGAAGGATTAAATAATGGGAAAATAGCTTCGTTTACCAATAATATGTTTGACATTTTTTTTCTTGAATCAATTATGGCATTGTCTATTGGCATGGAAGTATATCTTCCGGACGAAACAATAAACAGAAATCCTGCGAAGTATGTGGAATTCTTGATTGCCAATGAGATAGATACACTACAGATTACTCCTTCTATGGTAAATATGTTAGAGATGTATGACTCAAGAATGGATTGGCTGAAAAATATTAAAATATTAATGATTGGAGGAGAGCCATTTCCAGAAAAAATTTTGACGAAATTGAGTAGTTTAAAAAATATTAGAATATACAATATGTATGGCCCTACGGAAACAACTATATGGTCTACAGTAGCAGAATTGACGGGTAAAGAAAAGGTGAATATTGGAAAACCAATAGCGAATACAGAAGTGAGTATACGTCATGATGATGGTAGCTTATCAAAAGCAGGCGAGATAGGGGAAATATGTATATCCGGGGTAGGTTTGGCTCGAGGATATGTTAATGATATTCCACTTACTCAAAGATTCTTTAAGAACAAAAACGGAAGTAGATATTATTGTACAGGTGATTTAGGTAAGTTAAATGATGATGGGTATCTAGAATATATTGGTCGTATTGATAACCAAGTTAAAATAAACGGATTTAGAATAGAACTTGAAGAAATTGAAAGTGTTATACTAAAGTATGATGGAATAAATGATGTTTGTGTATCGGTGAAAAAGACAGAAAGAAGTGAAAGTCTAGTCGCCTTTGTTGTAAAGTATGGAGTAGTAGATTTAGATAAATTAAAAGAATTTATGCGAAGATACTTACCTGAATATATGATACCATCTCAAATTGTGATTATAAGGGAAATGAAGTACACGCCTAATGGGAAAAAAGATAGGAAGTCCTTAATTGAAGGAATGGAGGACTTATTTGACACCCAAAATAATAGGGAGATGAAATGTGATAATAGATTGGAAAACTATATTGTTAATAAATTAGAATTTTATTTACAAGGAAAGTTTAATATGGCAGATACTTTTGAAAATATTGGTATAGATTCATTGGAATATGTTTCTTTAATTACAGAAATAGAAGATGAATTTGAGTGTGAAATACCAGATGATATGTTAGAGATAACTTTCTTTATTTCAGTTCAGGAAATGATTAATCAATTTCAGAAAATGTTTGGTCAATAATAGTTACTGAAATTGAAATTTTATAAAATTTTTTTGTTTTGAAACTTTTTTGTGGATAATATAGATAATTAGTTTTGGGAAAATGAGGATTTAGTATATGATAAATAATGATACAAATTTGTATGAGTATATTATAAAAAGATATGATGATGTTGATATAAAATCATTAGAAATAGGAATACCAATAATAAAGACATATCATAATTTAGCATTTCCGATGTCAATAATATGTTTCCAAGATGTTGTTAAAGGATGGTTTTTTTCAAATTTTATAAACGTATACGCATATTATAATGAGGAAGTTCATGATTTCAAAATTAACTATGATGTGCAGTACTATGAAGATGAAGTTTATTATTTACATAGAGAGAATATACAAATTAATACTATGGACAAATTGTCAAACAACATAATTGAAAAAATCATATTATTGATTGATTCAGAAAAGTATATTTGTCTATTTATAGATGAATATTATATAAATAATACTTTATCCACTGAAATATGTCATAACGAACATGAGTTATTAATATATGGTTATGATAAATGTAATAAAATACTTAAGTGTTTATTTTATGGAAACGACTTACATCTTAAAACTAGAGAGGTGACATTTGAAGAATTTGAGAAAGCATATTATTCAAAGTTTTTGAACAGAAAATTACCGATATTGTGCTATTCTTATTATGAACGAAATGCGTGGTTTCGCCCAGATTATTCAATCGATCCAAAATATATAAAACATTTACTAGTAAGTTACATTAATTCTATTAATTTTTTATATGATAGAAGGCATGTTAATCCTCTGAACTGTAGTCAGTTCAATAGTTATGGTATAAATGTATATGATAGTTTATGTAAATATTGTCGCAGAAAATGGGAGTTAAATGAAGAAATTGATTTGAGACAATTATATTTTATATATGAGAATAAAGTGATAATGAAAAAAAGATTATTATATATGTATAAAAACAGCTTACTACGTAGTGAAGAATGCATTCATCAATTTGAAAATGTGGTGAAAAATGCTAAGAAAATATTAAATATTGTTATAAAGTATAATTTGAATAGAAAAAAATATGAAAATGATTATGATAGAATAAATAATATAATTAACCAAATAAAAGAAATGAAAAAAAATGAAACTGATATAATAAACAATGTTATTAATAGTATTGTGTTGAATTGAATGTAATAGTGACGTAAGTAAGCGTCTCACACACTACTTAATCTTATATGATAAAATATCAAATAATTAAAAATCGCAGGGCTGCATATCTTTTCAATATGCAACTCTGCGATTTTTTGTTATATGCAGTCATTCCGTTATTATCCTCAAACTATCCTTTAGAATGGCTCACTCACGCTTAATTGCTAATGGAAAAGAACATAATATTACTGACGGATTACGAAATTTGTGGAGAAGGGAATACGAAAAATATAAAGATATTTTTCAAGAAGAAGTAATGAAATGACTATAAATAATTTTGTTTTGGATATAAAAAATCAAAGCGTAAGTTGGATATATGAAGGAAAAACAATAAAGGAAACTTTTGTAAATGCATATTTTGCATCTGTTGATAAGCAGAATAATTATGTGTATGTTGAATCTGGAAATAATTATTCTCAGGAACAAATTTATCATCTTTCATTTGATGGAAAACATATATTTGAAGTTGACAAATTGAAAAATACAATTAGCTGGTTGTATCAAAATAAATCAATCAAAATCAATTGTAAAAATATTGCAGATGCTCAAATTTATAAGGGGCAAATTGTGATAATAATAAGTGAGACATCAAATAATGTTGGAAAAAAACTACAAGGTTATGCTTTAGATGGAACACTTTTGTTTGAAAAAAAACCTCCTAAAGGATACAGTTTTGTGAATTTATCATCTTTTAGAAATCAGCCATCTGTAGTATGCGATGGAGGAAAAATAGATATTGATGTATATGGAAGAAATAAATGGCATTTTTCTATTGACATCAAAACGGGAGATATGATTAAAGAAAATTTTGCATATTAATTATTTTTCTGAATAATAAACAGTGAAGACAAGGTGGACAAACTCAAAGAATATGTAAAAAGATTCTGGTATAGAGAACATAGACAAGCCTTTTGGCATAATACGCACAACTTAAGCACTAACTGTTATTATGGATATTGGAGCTTTGAAGCAGGGGCTATAGCTAAAATACTTAAATTAGATGATTATGAATTAAAAGATATGAAATACTATCCATACGATTTGGTACATTACAAATAGGAAAAAGATTATTATTGGTGAGGAAAATGAGTAATTATAATGAAAGAATTAGAAAAATAATAGATAGTAGAGTTAATGAACTTCGAATTGTATCAGAAGAAATGGTTGAAAATTTTGCTAAAAAAAATGCAATCAAACTCTGTGATGATTATCGTTATTTTTTGCTGAATTATGGTAACAGTTATGTTAAGGAAGGTTATTATTTAAATATCAATAGTAATAATAAGTTATTAAAATATGAAATTGATTCTTTTTTTGGATTGAAAAAAGACGCTAATAATATAGAGGAACAAATCAGTTTTTATCAAACGATAATACCTGAAAACTTATTTCCGATAGCGGGAATTGCTGGTGGAGACTTAATTTGTCTGGATAAAGAAGTAGGCAATGTGTATATGTGGTTCCATGATAAAGAGAATCAAGTGTTATTATGTGCTAATGATTTTAAAGAATTGATAAGTAAATTTGAAGAAAATAATATTTGCGATGACAAAAAAGTTAAAAGAGTAACAATAAATGATAAGCTGGACTTAAAAATGAGGGAAATGGCAAAGAAATATAGGTAGGAAATGGTGCTATTGCATTAACGGAGGGAAATTGTACTATTCTTCCACTTAATCCTAAAGAAGAATATAAAGTTGATGGAAAAAAAGTTGATGAGTGGAAGATGGTATTAGTAAGCACAACGTTAGATAAAATAATAGGAGAAGTTGATTATTATGCTGCTATTAAAAAAATCAAGGCGGATGCATGCAAAAAGGGAAAGTCTATAATCGTAGATGGATTGTCTCTGGAAAAAATGATGGAACTTGCAAAATAATATAAAAACAATAATTCACCTAATTATATTGGTTGAGGTAAAGTATAAAAATGATAAAGTGACCAATGATGTATATGTGTATAAAGTGAATTATAAAGATTCAATTATAGACTATACATTATATTAGGAGAAAAGGTTAAAATACTTTAGAATACTGAATAATAGAGTAATTGGAGAAGGATATGAAAAAATTAAAAAAGGACTTATTATTGGTTTAATCCTTATAATTCTCGTAATAAGTGGGATGTTTCATTTTATTAGAATTAAAGAAATAACAAGATTTGAATGTAATCACATAATAAATAAACCCACATTTAGGTGTTGGACAAAAGAATCATTAATCAATTGGAGTAAAGATGCAGAAAAAAAGGGCATGTTCGATGTGAGTGAGTTGAAAAATGATTTGAAAGATATAGATGATAATCAAAGATTGATTGTATCGGTTGGACGGGAAATAAGTTTTTTTACAGAATAAGACCATTTAAACTAGTTAAAGTAAAGTATAAAAATGATAAAGTGACCAATTATGTATATGTGTATAAGGTGAACTACAAAGGTTCAATTATAGATTATACGGTATACTAGGAGTAAAAGAATGACCAAAATAGCTACTCTTTTACTAATTAACCATAGCAATAATGATGATATTGCAGGAGTAAGGGGAAAATAAATGTTAATAGCAAAATATGGTAATGGCTCTATTGAGCAAATAGAAGAATTTGAAATCAGAAATAAAATTTTATTGGAAGAGAACTATAAAAATTTTTTGCTTAAATATAACGGAGGGGATACTCCTAAGACAATTTTAATAAAGGGAAAAAGAAAAGAAATAGTTAGATGTTTATATGGAATTAACACTAAAAATAGCATAGAGGAACATATGAAAAATTTTGAAAGTAAAAGTTGTATGCCAATAGGAGAAGATACGTGGGGCAATTATTATGCTATTGGAGTTAAGGAAGATAATAAGGGGCAAATATTCTTCTGTGATCATGAGAAAGGCTATAAAGATATGAAAATTGCCGATTCAATAATAGAGTTTTTTTCAATGTGCAAAAGTGAAAAAATAGGTCATGTACGAACGATAGAGGAGCGGAAAAAAGCAGTAATAGCGGCAGAAAATTGGAGCAAAATCACTGAAAAAACAATTGAAGGATGGCAGAAAGAAATAGACAAATATGCCAATATAAACCAAGAAGAAGTACTGATATAGTAAGTTTAACTTAAATATATATGGAATGCATGATATCAGGGAGAAGAAGTAAACTACTAAATTATTAAAACAGTATTGGAGTAAAATATGAGAGATAAAATAATGCCTAAACAATATTTTGATAAATATATTGATAAACGAACTGAAATGCTATTGAAATACAATGCAGCATTTGAAAAAGGTGAGGTTAAAGAAGAAAGAGTAAAACCTGTAAAATATGCAATGAGCTTAATTGAAGAGTATATGTTGATTGCGAGATATTCGCGTGGGGATAACATTTGTGAAATAAAAGAAATGTACGAGAATATTTTTGAGAAATGGATATATGTATTTGAACCGGATAATTACAATCGGGCATTGAGAATGCTCTCGATAGGAATATGTCTTGAAACAGAAAAGAAGAATATAATAAGAGTTTACAATCTCCTTCAAAAAAGCAAAAAGGAGGATTGGTTACTTGAATTTTTGGCATGTACTTACATAGGTGAAGAATTTGATAATAATATAAAATTGTTATTCAAAAAAGAATATGAGAAGTTTAAAGATTTCATTGAAAATTCAAGAAATCCATCGGATTTAAAGCAAATATTAAAGAAAGGTTGGTATAATTCGCGGAGAGAAAACTATGATTCACATAATAGAAGCGATTATACATATTGCGGATATTGGAGTTTTGAGGCTGGTGCTATTGTAAAATTATTAGGTATTGATGACACTATATTAAAAGATATGAAATACTATCCATACGATTTGGTACATTACAAATAGGAAAATCTATAATGAGAAGATTGGTAAAGAAATAATTAATTTAATAATCAAAATAGGGGGAATACCAAGATGAAAAATGGAATTTAGAAGATGAAGATGATATAATGTGAGAAAATAAATTTGATATACAAAGCGGAATTGGTGTATTATAGAGGAGATATATAAATTCTAATAACAAAGGATTAGTGACGGAGGTATTATTGTGAAACTTAAGTTAGTAAAAGCAACAAATAAATATCGTAATAAAATCGTAGATATGTTGGATGAGTGGAATAATACTGGCGAAGAAATTATACCTTGTGTAATTGGTCGTTTAGATTATAGTGATTTTGATTACTATTGTAACAATCTGGAAGTAAAAGACACGAGTGAGGGCTTAGTTCCTGATTCTACGTTTTTTTGCTTAGATGAAGAACGAAACATTGTTGTAGGTGCTGTAAATATTAGACATTATTTAAACGAAGAGTTGTTATTAAATGGTGGACACATAGGAGATGGTGTTCGTCCATCAGAGAGAAGAAAAGGGATTGCAACAAAAATGATATCGTTGGCTTTGGACGAGTGTAGAAAGCTAGGAATAAATAAAGTTCTGATGGTTTGTGATAAAGGAAATATCGGTTCGGCTAAAAGTATTGAAAACAATGGAGGAATACTAGAAAACGAAGTTGTAGTTGATGGTGTTATGGAACAAAGATTTTGGATTGATTTGAATAAAATGTAAGTTGTAGAATTAGTGTAAAAGAGGCTATAGACTTTGCAAAAGAATGTATCATGTCAAAACAAAATATACCCAGAAACCATATCATTAGAAGACGGATTGAGAGATAGTGTTAAATGGTATTTGGAACATAGTACAGAGGTTAATAAGAAACCTTATTTTAAATATATAGATAAAAATTTGTAGAGATAAAGAAATTTGAAAAAGGATTATGGTGAAAAAATGAAAAATTACACGTATATTTCTTTAAGAGAAAAGCCAGAACTAAAAAATTGTGCAGCCGAATGGTTTCACAGTAAATGGGGAGTTCCAACAGAAGCTTATCTTGAATGTATGGAAGCTTATCTGAATAAGAAAACAGAATATGGTTGGTATATTTGCTTGGATGAAAATAAAATTGTAGGTGGGCTGGGAGTAATCGAGAACGATTTCCATGCTCGAAAAGATCTCACTCCGAATGTTTGTGCAGTCTACACAGAAGAGGAATATAGATGTCAGGGCATCTCAGGACATCTGCTTAATATGGTTGTAGAAGATTTAAAATCAAAAAACATAACACCTGTCTATTTGATTACAGACCATACCAGTTTCTATGAAAGATACGGTTGGGAATTTTTGTGCATGGTACAGGGAGATGGAGAACCCAATATGACCAGAATGTATATCCACCAATAGCTTTCAGTTTATCATACAAATGCTTTTGTGTTGCACGCAGTCATTTATAATTTCAACGTTGAAAAAGATGCCTATTTGTCTGAAAAGTTAACTATTGAGAGTAAAAAGTTGTCTTTTCAAAATATAAAGTTTGCTATTGAGAGTCAGAATTATAATGAACCAACGAAAAAACATATTAAAAATATATGAAGAAATTGAAACTAATCAGATATTTGGTGCTCCTGAGATAGAGAGTATTGAAATGTTCAACTTCAACGGCTAGGAATGTTATGAAAAAATTAAAAGAAATAGGTTTTGTTAAAGAAGTTAAAGGAAAAGGAAAGTATACTTTTATTTCTGATTTTAATTATGTGAAAATGAAAGTCGCAAAATTAAATTAGATGTAACATTAGTAAAGAGGAGACATATGAAAAAACAGAAGGAATATAGCTTTTTAAATAATTTTATTTATGCCCTGAATATTGAGAGAAAGAGTAACTTAAGACTGCTGGCAATTACATTAATTAAGCCTATAGGAGACATAGTGGGTACTTTGTTAAATTCATATGCTCCTAAATATGTGCTGTCATTTATTGAGGATGATTTGCCATTTAACACAATAATTATGTATACAGTAATTATTTGCTTAATAATGATGATTTTAGATGTTATCAGCACTACATGTTACAACAGTTTCGAGTTTGAATATCGAAAGACAGAAGGCTATGTTGAAAAGAAGAGAATGGACAAGTTATTTCATACTGACTTTAAAAACATGGAATCACCGGATTTTCTTGATTGTGCCCAAAGAGCAAAAACAGCATTGAACAGAGGCAAGGGATTTCATGGAGTTTTATACCAAAGTAGAAATTTTATTGCCCAGGGAACATTAATGATTTTGTCAGCGGCATTAATAGGAATCCAAAATATATTAATGATGATAATTTTCATTGTAATATCTTTTGGAATAGTAAAGATTTCATCTTTCTTTACAAAAAGAGATAAGATCAAGTTTTCAGATGCAATGGCACCAACATGGCGTAAAATGAATTACTTAGAGTCAACTACAAAGAATTTTGATTTTGCAAAAGATATCAGACTTTTTAATATGTCAAATGCATTTTTCAATCAGTTATCAGGTGTAAATGAAACATACAAAGAATTAAACAGGAAACATCACAACAGAATGGTTTTGTGGGAAGTAAGCCTTGGATCAGTATTGATTGTTCAGAAGATTCTTATGTACACATGGCTTGTTTACAATGTTGTTACAGGTGCGTATCAGATATCGGATTTTGTTCTTTATGTTGGACTTGTATCTACATTCCATGCGTCAGTAGGATATGTTAACTGGATTTATTCAGATATGAGAACTAATAGTCTTATGATTAATGATTACAGAAACTTTGTTGACTGGAAGGAAGACAGGGAAACAGCAGATGAAAAAGATGGTCACATTACAGAAATAAATCTTGATAAGTTTGAATTTAGATTTGAAAATGTAAGCTTTAAGTATCCGGGACACGATAATTATGTCTTAAAGAATGTTAATCTAACCATTAAGAATGGAGCGAAACTTGCGGTAGTTGGCGTTAACGGTGCCGGAAAAACTACTTTCATAAAACTTATGATGAAGTTGTACGAACCAAGTGAAGGAAGAATCCTTTTAAATGATGTTGACATAAAAGAATACAACAGGGAAGAATATTTTAAACTGTTTTCACCTGTATTCCAAAATGTGGAATGTTTTGCAATGCCAATCTATCAGAATATTTCATTTGCAGAGGAAGACAAAACTGATATGAATAAGATAAATGAGGTGCTGGAGCAAAGTGGTTTAAGTGAAAAAATCAATTCATACGAAAAGGGCATACATACTAATTTATTAAAAATTTTTGATAAAGAAGGAATTGATTTGTCAGGAGGGGAAAAACAGCGACTTGCCATGGCAAGGGCTTTGTATAAAGATGGAAAAGTTGTTATTTTGGACGAACCTACAGCAGCACTTGATGCGTTGGCAGAGGACAGAATGTATCGTGAATTTGAAAATATGATTTATGGAAAAACAGCAGTTTTTATTTCACACAGACTTGGAAGTACAAGGTTCTGCGACAAGATTGCAATGTTTGAAGATGGAACAATTGTTGAGGAAGGAACTCACGAAGAACTAATGGCTAAGAATGGAAAATATGCTTATATGTTTGGCATTCAGTCACAATATTATGATGAAAAACAAAAAAACAGCGATAATGTGGAAGATGCTGATTTAGAAATCAATGAAGGTGTAGAAGCATTAAAAGTTGAAATGGAGGGAGGACAGTAGTATGAAAAATAATAAAGATAATATCCGTTGCTTTAAGTTTTTTGGAAAATTTGCGTGGCAGAATGACAAGAAATATTATGCTTTTCTTATTTTAAACATAATTGTAAATTCACTGTCTCCCTTTGTAACAATTCTTGGAACCCAGTATCTTATTGATGAAATTGCAGATGAATCTAAGAGAAATATGTTTTGGATTGTGTTTTGGGTAGCTTTTATTTGTATTGGAAGTTTTATTTGTTCAAACCTTAAGAAGTGGACAGGAGAAAACATATCAAGAATTGGCGAAAAGTTTGACAGAATATTTAAAACCAATTTATGTATGAACTGCATTAAAATGAAGTTTAAAAATACAGAGGACACAGATGTTTTAGATATTATTAAAAATGCGGAAAGAGCATTAAATGAAACAGGACAGGTTAATGGTCTTATTACAGCACTGGCAAACATTATCACTAAGTTCTTTGTAGCACTTGGAGTTGTGGTTCTTGTTTGTACAAGAATTCCTTGGTTAATGATTCCTGTAATTATTTCTTTTGCGGTAAACTCTTATACCACATCGAAAGTAAACAAGGGCAGACGTAAGTTCTTCAAAGAAATGAGCAATGTGGAAAGAGGCAGTACATATTTTAATACTGAATTGCAGGAAAGCAGATATGCAAAGGACATTCGTCTTTATGACGCGTCAGAAATATTTGAAAAGAAATATGACGGCTATGTGGACAGAATATATGATACAAGTAAAAAATATTTCATGGGATTCTTGAAATATTGGAATGTAAATAATATATTTTATTCTGTAAGTGATATGACCATTTATATATTGCTGGTGGTAAATATTTTTAACAAAACCATTTCCATTGGCGAGTTTTCAAGTTTATTTCAGGCTACAGGCGAGTTTGCAAGTGCAATTAGAAACATAGTTAATTCATATCTTGAAATGAATTATACATCTTCAGTTTTAAAGTTCTATATTGATTTTGTTGAAAGTGTAGCTGTTGAAGACAATGAATTTGATAGTTCAGCAGCGGAAAACGGATTGTCAGACAATATAACTTTAGAAGAAACAGAAGATATTTTGGCAAACTTTGATAAGTGTGAAATTGAATTTAAGGATGTAAGTTTTAAATATCCAAACACAGAAAAGTATATTCTTAAAAACGTGTCTGCAACAATTAAGGCAGGAGAACATGTTGCCATTGTAGGACAAAATGGTGCCGGAAAGACAACCTTCATAAAGTTACTATGTCATTTATACGATAATTACGAAGGAAAAATATTAATAAATGGCAGGGAAGCCGGAGAGTACAGCTTTAGGGAATATATAAGATTGTTGTCTGTAGTATTTCAGGATTTCAGACTTTTTGCCTTTACAATTAAGGAAAACGTAACAGTTTTTGAGGATAAAAAAGTTGATTTAGATGAAATATACAAGATTGCAGGAATTGAGGATTGGATTAACAGCCTTGAAGAAAAAGATTCCACACATATTTATAAAATGTTTGTGGAAAACGGTGTTGAACCATCAGGCGGTCAGGCTCAGAAACTTGCTATTGCAAGAGCATTGTATAAGAATGCACCTATAGTTGTTCTTGACGAACCTACGGCAGCACTTGATCCTATTTCTGAATACGAAGTTTACAAGAACTTTGACAAACTGGTTCATGGGAAAACAGCAATTTACATTTCTCACAGACTATCATCATGCAGATTCTGCGATAGAATAATAGTCTTGGAGAATGGTTTAGTAGTTGAAGAGGGAAGCCATGAGGAATTAATGGAAAACGAAAAAGGTTTATACTTTAATATGTACAATGTTCAAGCACGACACTATAGTTAATAATTTAGACCATTTGAAGGAACAGAGGTAAAGTATAAAAATAACAAAGTGACCAATTATGTATATGTGTATAAAGCAAACTACAAAGGTTCAATTATAGACTATATGGTATATTAAGAGTAAAAGAGTGACCGAAATAGTCACTCTTTTACTAATTAACTATACAAAAGAATTGCATTATGTAAATAATAATGCTATCATAAAGACGATT
The DNA here is from genome assembly GCF_003461285.1 of Eubacterium sp. AF17-7. Classification (NCBI taxonomy): domain Bacteria; kingdom Bacillati; phylum Bacillota; class Clostridia; order Eubacteriales; family Eubacteriaceae; genus Eubacterium; species Eubacterium sp. AF17-7. The sequence goes on from NZ_QTWU01000006.1 coordinate 40,687, forward strand.
TAAATTTCATATCAGTATATGGTTCGGCAGAATTATATTCGTGTCGATTAATAGGGAATTCGGTTAGAACCCGAAGCAGTCACCACTACTGTAATGCAGACAAGAAAGCAATATGCCACTGGGAAACTGGGAAGGCGCTTTCGAGGATGAAGCTGAGTCAGGAGACCTGCCATATATGCGGTTTAAATATATTTTCCGGGTGAGGAGGATGTGTTTTTTTTGTTGCCATTTTTTAAAGAGAAAAATTAGGAGAGGCTATGGTGAAAAATAATAAACGGATTATTAATAGAATAATAGTTATACTTACTGCCATGGCTTTAATCATAGGAACGTGGGGTATTCGGTATCACAAGGGGGATACACCGGTAAACCCAATGAATAATGAGGCAAAGGCATCTAAAGTGTATGAAAATGATGGCTTGCAGGTAGATGAATTTAATGATTATTCTAATTTGCAAAATTCAGATAACGAAGATAATCAAGAAAATAATGACAGTAATGACAACAGCAAAGAGACTAATAATGAAACAGATGGAAATGGCAATGAAAATATAAGTCTTAAAAGCACTTCTAACAAATCAGGAAATGGAAAAGAATCCGCAGATGAAGGAAAATCCAATAAAAGTAAAGGTAAATCTTTTGTGGATAAAGTAAATCAAAAAACAGAAACCCTATATTTTACAACTTCAATTATAGATGGAGAAACAATTTCTACATATGAATATGCATTTACGATTACACATTTAGTTGAAAGTCTTACGGTAGAACAACAGTTAGTGTATGTGAATGATGAGCAGATAAATAATTTTGATGGCAGAGTTATTCTTAAGGAAGGAACCAATACTATAGAAATAGTGGTTAATTACAGAAGAGATGACGGTCGTGAAATTATTGCAAAGAAAAAATATACGGTAAATGTAGATACAGGCAATTTGTTTATATCAACAGATTTGAAGGACCAGACTGTAAACAATCCGTTTTTCAAATTTAATTTGCAGGCAAAAATGGGTGAAAATGATGCAGATGTAAAGGTATCGTTAAATGGTAAAAATATAACGGGAAAAGATGGCAAATATTCTGTAATTTTAAAAAAAGGAAAAAACACAATAGTCGCAAAAGCTGAATATGATAAATATTCGATTACAAAAAAGTATGAAATAACTCTTGAATATGAGGATGGTTTTGGAATTGAAACCGATTTGGAAAATAAAACAGTTAATGCAGAAAATATTGAATTTCAGGCAGTTATAAGAAATGGAACAGATAAGGCGAAATTATCTGTAATTGTTAATGGAAACATAATTACAGGAAATGAAGGAGCATATACTTCCGGTTTAAAAATTGGTAATAACACCATTAGACTTAAGGCAACAGATTCAGGAAATGTATCCTTGAATAAAACCTTTACAATTAAATATGTTCCGTTGGCTACAAAAGATACTGAACCGGTTATTTCATATATAAATGTCACTGATGGAATGGAGGTTAAGGGCGAGAGTTTTACCTTATACATTGGGGCAATGGACTATAAGAAAAATAAAATTTATTATGACGGAATTGAAGTTAAATTAAATGGAAAGAAAATTCAGTACAGATGGTCTGCTAATTATGTTGGATATTTGCTTAATTTGCAAAATGGAGACAATAGCCTTGAAGTTAAGATAACAGACAGCGATGGAAGGTATAAGGAATATAGTTACAAATTAAAATGTACATATATAGATGAAGGAACCGTTATTGGTACGGCAACAGTAAGCATCGATGCGAAGGTTATTCATTTAGGAGTCCTATTAAGACCTAAAACAGTAGATATTTATTATGGAGATAACGCAGCAGATATATTTGAACGTGCTATAGAGAAAAGCGGATTCTCATATACAAACAGCGGAACAGTGGATAAAGGATTTTATCTTGAAACTATATCGAGACCGGGAATTTTAAGAGGCTGGATGATTGATGAGAAATTAAAAGATGAAATCATTGAGGATGGACTTCAGTTTAATATAGACCCTTCAACCGGAGAGTACATATATGACATGGATAGCTTAGGACAACTTGATTTCTGTCAGGGTTCAGGTTGGGCGTATAGTGTTAATGATGAATATAAAGAATACGGAATGTCGGAATATAAGCCAAAAGATGGTGATGATATAAAGATTAGATACACTTTGGCATATGGAAAGGATATTGGAGGATATAATCCGTCAAGCGGTTCTTATGGTATCAAAGATAAATATAGTGTTACATATTAAACGACTAGGCTTTCAAAAGAAAGGTATTAAAGATGAATAAAAAAATAGAAGATATTGTTTCAGAAGTTAAAAAGGTTGTAATAGGTAAAGATGAAATCATAGAAAAAGTATTAATGGCGATATTAGCCGGAGGACATATTTTATTAGAAGATGTGCCGGGAGTAGGAAAAACTACATTGGCATTAACTTTTAGTAAAGTATTAGGACTTGATTATAAGAGAATGCAGTTTACACCCGATAGTGTTCCATCAGATATAACAGGATTTTCGGTATATAACAAAAATAGTGGCGAATTTCAATATATGGAAGGGTGTGCAATGACAAATCTATTGCTTGCAGATGAAATTAACAGAGCTTCAAGCAAAACCCAATCTGCGTTACTTGAAGTAATGGAAGAAGGAAAGATAACAGTAGATGGAGTTACAAGAACAGTGGAAAAACCATTTGTTGTAATTGCAACTCAAAATCCTACAGGATGGATTGGAACACAAAGTCTTCCAAATTCTCAGTTAGACAGATTTATGATTAGACTTAATATGGGATATCCGGATATGAATAATCTGATAGAAATTATGAAAGACAGACATCATGAGAATCCGTTAGACAAAGTAAAGCATGTTATTAATAAAAATGAATTAATAAATTTGCAGGAATTGGCGGGAAATATTTATGTGTCAGATGAAATTTATGAATATATAAGTAAGCTTGTAGAAAAAACGAGAGAACATGAACTCATAAAATTAGGAATCAGTCCTAGAGGAGCATTGGCAATTTGCAAAATGGCGAAGGCAAAAGCGATGCTTGGTGGAAGAGATTATGTAGTGCCACAGGATGTTCAATATATTTTTAAAGACGTATGCAGCCACCGTATAATCGTGGAATCAAGGTCAATGATTAATGAAGTAAACACTGACGAAATAATGAAAGAAATAATAGAAAGTGTAGAAAATGAATAGAAAGAGCTTAGGATTTTTTTTACTGCTGTTATTATTTCTGATATCAGCAGTAGTGTGGCGGCAGAAATTATTTTTAATAATTCCTATAATTATGATTTTGACAGGAATACTTACATTTGCCTATGCAAAATTAGCAACTACGAATTTAAATGCAGAACTTAAATTCACAAATGTAGTGGATAAGGGCAAAAATGTTACAGGAAAAATAATAGTAAACAATAAATACCCTGTTCCATTAAATGAGATGGTTCTTAATTTTGAAATAAAGAACATACTTACAAGCGAGACAAAGAAAGTTAAAGAGAATTTGTTCCTTGGTATAACAAAGAAAAGTGAAATGCCACTTGAACTTGAATCTAAATATTGTGGATGCATAAAGGTAGAACTGAAAAATATCGAGATATTTGATATTTGGGGAATAGCGTCTATTAAGAAAAATTTTAATGAAAGTCAGCAGGTATATGTTATGCCGTATACCATTACACAAGATATTGAACTTGGAAATTCAAATGCAAAGGAAGCGTCAGATACATGGCAATTCATGGAGAATGTAGCAGGAGTTTCAGGAGAGGTATTTGATATTAAGGAATATCAGATTGGAGATAACATTAAAAATATCCATTGGAAATTAACAGGTAAATATGAAAATCCAATGGTTAAAAAAATGGCTAAAGAGGCAGAAGATTCAATCATATTAATTTTTGACAACCGATTTGAAAATTCCAAATATGAAATGGCGGATGCTTTAGCAGAAATGTTCATATCATTAAGTAGGAATCTTTTTAACGAAAATATTCCTCATACTATAGGATGGTGGCAGGAAGATAAAGAAAAATATATTTCATATAACATAAGAAGTGAACAGGATTTAGTAAGCAGATTACCTAAAGTATTAGCAGCAGGAAAATGCTTAAACAAGACATCAGAATATGAGAATTATATAGCAAAAATGTCATTTGAAAAAGCACATACGGTTATAGTGGCAGAAACAAAATCTGATGTACATAATATAGCGGCAAAAGGCGTTACGTGGCTTACTGTAGATGATGAATTAAATTCGCACATAAAACAAAGAAGGGCAATTAAAATATGAAAAATCAAAATACTGTTGATTTAAGAAAACTGAATAAAGAAGATAAAAAATCAACAGATATTTTGATGGCTTTGATTATGGAATTAATTGTTCTGGTTGGAATAACAGGATTTGTATTTAAAGTGACAGAGTTTAGGATAACGGCATTTGGATTAAATATGAAAGTTATTTTAAATGATATTTCTGATTTAATCGGAAAAAAATATGGAATGATTACTCAAAAGTACATATTAAATCCTGACTTTAAAATGGATTTGCTTTTAATAGGACTATTAGCTTTAATTGCAATTGTTTTATATATTGCAATTAAATATGAAAATCAGGCAGTATTTGCAATTGGAATAATAGTCACAGTAGTTATTCAGGGAATGTTTGGTGGTAAAAAAAGTTGCCTTATGGCAGCAGTTTTAATATTTGCAAATATAATTTGCCTAAATAAAAAAAGATTAAGCAGTGCATTTGAACAAAATAATAAAAGCAAAGTATTAATAGTCTTTTCAATGCTTGTTATTAGCATTTTATGTGTTCCAATATCATATGAGACTAATACAGATAAGATGTTGGAAAACTTAAACCAAAATATAAATCATAAAACAGATGATTTGAGATATTTAGAGAAAAATAAGATTGCATTGAAAGTAAAAATGTCAAAGCCACAGTCTTATTATTTGAAAGGCTTAGTGGCAGGAGATTTTTCGCAAAACGGTTGGAATGAAACAGATAAAAAGAAAATGTACAAGTATGCAGATTTATTCTTCTGGTTACATAAAGAAAATTTTTATGGGCAGACACAATTGTTTAATGCAAAAAGCGAGGGCAATAGTGAAATTGATATAAACAAGATGACTATTAATGTTTTAGGGGCATCTTCTAAATACATTTATTCACCATATGAATATGTTTCAGATAATGATGGGTTAACAGATAAAGATGAAATAGGAGATGAAAAGCTTCTGTCAAAAGGCTTATATGGCACAAGAAAATATGAACTTGATGTGTCAGATAACATAGTGACTAATTATTCAGATATTGTGGAAAATCTTAAAAATAATGGAGATAAGCCGACAAAGTATTTAAAAAACGAAAATTACTATAATGAATTTGTATATAAAACATATTTGGATTTGACAGTAAAGCAAAAGGAAATACTTGGTACATATTTGAAAAAAGATAATGATAATCATGATTCATACAGTTACGCGAAATCAGAGATACTAAATTATTTAAATAAAAATATTAAATATAGTAAAAAGTTTCAGGGGATAAATGATTATGGAAATTTTTTAAATGAATTTATGGAAGTTAGCAAATCAGGAAATGATAAAGATTATGCTACGGCAACAGTTTTAATGTTCAGATACTTTGGAATACCGGCAAGGTATGTTGAAGGATATCTTATTACGCAGGATGATGTGAAAGATGCTGATGATAACAGCACTATTAACATACCTAAGAATAATTTTCATTGTTGGGCAGAATATTATCAGGATGGTGTTGGATGGATTCCATTTGAAACTATTAAATCATATATGGATTTGATGGGAACGAATGACAGCTTTACATCGGGCTTGGAGAATGAAACAAATGATAACAGGCAGATTAGTCAGGAAATAGACAGAGATAATTATAATGGTGAAGAACCTGAAAAAGAAAAAAAGGATGATAATGATAAAAATGAATCTGAATTAAATTACCTGATATGGATTATTTGCAGTTTATTAGTAATTGCAATTATTACGGCTGTTATCTATGAAATAAGATTATATTTTATCAGAAAAAATATAAAACAGGATAACAACAATGCCAATACAAATAAGGCAATAATGAATTTATTTTCATATCTTATGAATGCATACTTTATCATTGATAAAACTAATAGATTTAAGAATTTAGAAAAATATGAAGAATTTCTAAAGGCTTATGAGAGTGAGTGTGAAGCAGGATATTTGGAAATGATGACATTATATCAAAAGGCAAGATATAGCAACAAGACTTGTACTAAGGAGCAGGTAAATCAAATGAAATATTACTGTGAAAATGTTAGAAAAGATATTTTCCTGAAACTTAGCAAATGGCAGAAATTTAAATGGAAATTTGTTTATAAATATGGAAGCCTTAAATAATGTTTAAATGCAAAATAAGAGAAATATAAGATAGTAGCAAATAGTTTATGAAAAAACATATAAAGTAAAATGAGTGAGAACGAAATGAAAAAAAGAATTTATGGATGGATTTTAAGTTTAATAATTGTAATAACCACATGTTTTGCTAATTGTGGAAGTCTAATTACTGTATATGGAGAAACAGAAGAGAAAGGTACCGTTACAGTTTATTTTACATTGAGTGAAGATGGAAAATTTGTAACGGGAAATGATGATAATGAAACTGTTTTGTGCCATATTCCTGTGACTATAAGTTATTTTGACTTAGCTGAATATGGTATGGAGGATTACTACAGATATGAAGCAGATTCATTTGAAGAAGGTGGAAGATACAATAGTGATAAAATTGTAGAAAGACCGACATTACTTCATCTTTTCATTAAAATGCTTGAAAAGTATTATCTTGGAAAAGGAGAAAAATTTGTAGTAAATGACAGATTACAGGATGCAATGAGTATTTCCGGTTCTGCAACAAGTTTATATATGACAAGATTTTGGGGACATGATGAAAACTTAATGTATTATGTTAATCACGAATATCCGCTTCAGGCAGCAGGATGGGGGTCAACATCTGACTATATTTTACTTGAAGATGGAATGGAAATCGATGTGGCAATGTTTTCTGATTGGGATTTCTATCACACGGGTGCATTTTCATTTTTTACAAGTGAAAGCACAAAGTGTACAAATCCCGGAATTTTTGACATACATACAAATGAAAACATAACTTTGACAATGAGGGGAACTGCAACAAATGCAGCAAATGATGGTAATTCATCTTTCGTAGGTGAAGCGATGCCCGGTGAAAAAGTAGTGTACTGTAATGCTTTGCAGGCGGTGTCGGATTATAACAATGATAATTGGAAAGAATTAAGTCAGGAAACTGACGATAATGGACAGATAACATTAACATTTGACAAACCCGGAACTTATTATGTTTCATCAACATCAACTTATGAAAATTATAAATTGAGTTCAGGAAATGCATGCGTTGCACCACCAATTGCAGTAATCAATGTTTCCGGAGAAAACGTATCAGAAGAAACAACAGAAAATCATCCCGGAGAATATGACGGCAGATTAATAAAAAACATTGAAATAAGTAATGGCATTTCAGATAATTCGAAATCTTATAAGTTTGATGCACCATTTGATGCAAATACAAAAGAATATACAATTACGGTTCCCGATTATGAAGATTCAGTATGCGTAAAGGTGGGATTAGAAGAAAGTGTACCTGATGGAACAGAAATTAAAGCTAACTATACGGATACAAATGGTGAAAGCAAAGAAATAATTATCAGTGGAAATGATGAACTGGGAAAGAAACTGGGAAAAATCATTGAAAAAGGAACTGTTGATAATAAATTTGTATTAACAGCAGCTTATAGCAAAGTTGTAGAAAAATACACATTCAATATAAAAAGACAGACAACATTAAAAGGTATTACATTTGCAAATGAAAAAACAGGCAGAAATATTTCCATACAACCTGAATTCAACAGGGATACTTACGAATATGAAATAAGCATTCCGAAAAATTTGGAAAAGATAGAAACACAGATAGTTCCATATGATGAAAATTACAACATATATGTAAATGACGAACCTGTTGATGGAAACAGTAAGATTGATATTAGCACAGAAATAGATGGAATAAAGATTAGTGCTAAAAAAGATGAGTGCAGTTATTCGACTTACATAATTAAAATTGCAAAAACAAATCTTGCTAATACAGATTTTAAATTAACGAACGGAAGTATTATTCAGATAAAAAATAGTGATGGAGAAATTATAGCAGGTAAAAATGTTGTTGATACGCAGTTTACGGCAGAAAACTTGCTTGAAGGTGAAAAATATACTTATGTCGTTACTAAATACGGATATAAATCTGTAAGTGGAAGCTTTGTTGCAGGAGCAAATACTAATATAGATGCAACACTAAAAGAAGCTGATGTTAATAATGCAATAAATAAAGGAATTACTTCTATATGGAGTAATTTCAGAGGCAATGATGAAAATAATGGTGTGACAAAAGCATTAACACCTACTGACTATACAAATTCTATGCTTTATTGGGCAGAAAAAGTTGGTACGGGATTTGGAAGCGGGGCACCAAGTTCGCCGATTCTTGTTGGAGATGATTTGGTATATACTACAGCGACATCGATTGTAAAGGTAGATACCATAACAGGAAAAGTAATTAAAAGTGGAAACATGATAAGAACCTCAGCTTTTAATATTACACCTCCAACATATGCAGACGGAATGATATTTGTTGCACTTGCAAGTGGAGCAATACAGGCATTTAATGCAGAAACATTAGAATCCTTATGGGTTTATGAAGACCCATTATATGGTCAGCCAAATTCACCGATTACCTATCACAACGGATATATTTATACAGGATTTTGGAATGGTGAGACAGGAAATGCAAATTATGTTTGTTTGTCAGTTACAGATGAAGATGTAAATGACAAAACAGAAAAAAAGACAGCGAGCTGGACATATACATCAAAAGGTGGATTTTACTGGGCAGGAAGTTATGTATGTGACAAATATCTTGTAGTAGGAACAGATGATGGAGCGAAAGCGGACGAAGAAGGTAAAGGTTCATTGATAGTTCTTGATTCGTTAACAGGCAATCTTATATCAAAATATGATGATGTAAGAGGCGATATTAGATGTAGTGTTAGTTTTGATAAAGAAACAGAAAGATTTTATTTCACATCAAAAGGTGGAGATTTCTGTTCAGCAAAAATTGATTCAGATGGAACAATTGAAGAAGTGAAAAAACTTGATATGGGAAGTTCAAGCACTTCAACTCCTGTTATTTGCAATAAAAGGGCTTATGTTGGAGTTAAAGGAAAAGAACAGTTCGGAGTTAATTCAGGACATCATATTGCAGTTGTAAATCTGGATGATATGAGTGTTGCATATAACTTAAGCACAAGAGGCTATCCTCAGACAAGTGGTCTTGCAACGACAGGATATGAGTCAGAAGAAGGATATACATATGTATACTTTATAGATAATTATGAGCCGGGAAAAATAAGAGTACTTAAAGATAAACCGGGACAGACCAAAGCAATAATTACAAGAGATAGTGAGTACGAGGATGAAAATGATTATAACGTTTTGTTTTCACCAAAAGGTGCTCAGGCAAATTATGCAATCTGCAGTTTGATTTCGGATGATTATGGAACAATGTATTTTAAAAACGACTCAGCATACATGATGGCACTTGGAAGCAAAATAACAAAAATACAGGTAACAAAACAGCCGGATAAACTTGAATATAAAGCAGGCGAAAAATTTGAACCTAGCGGAATGGAAGTTACAGCTTTTTATTCAAATGGAAAAACAAGAAATGTTACTAAATATGTAACTGTTGATGATAGAGCACTGACGTCAGTGATGTCTGATGTGGAAGTTTCATTTAATTATGTACTTTATAATGATGAACTTTCTACTTACGGCAAATTTGATCCATTAATAGACACTGTAAACATTACCGTTACAGACAAAGAAGGTGAAGAAAAAGCAGCAGATGTCGTAAATAAAATAAACGGTATAGGTGATGTTATAACTCTTGATTCAAAGCAGGCAATAATTGATGCAAGAAATGCATATGACCAGCTTGATAGTTCACTTGAAAAATTTGTAACTAACTACCAAAAGTTAATTGATGCTGAAAATGTATTCAGAAGAATTGCAAAAGAATATTTGGATTCAAATTCACTTGGATTTACCGGAAACAATAAAGGATTCCAGAAAATAAATTTAAGTTGGAATAACTTAAGTTATGCAGACGGATACCTGCTTTATAAGTTAGATAATAAAACAGGGGAATATAAGGAAATTGCAAACTTTAAAGAAACAGGATACGAAGATACACAGGCAATAGTTGGTAGTACATATCAATATAAAATTATTCCTTTTATCAGAATTTCAAATAAGACAGATGGGGTAATTTTAGGAAATGAATCCATTGTACAGACAAAATCAGAACTTGAAAAAGCAAACGGACTTAAGGTAAAAAAACAGGGCAAAAAATACTTAAAAATAAAATGGAACAGAAATAAAAACTTTAGTGGATATGTTGTATACAGAAAAGAAGGAAAGAGTAAAAAATTCAAAATAATAAAAACAATAACTTCGAATAAGAAGACAACATATATAGACAGAAAAGTAAAAAGAAACAAAAAGTATTATTACAAAATCAGAGGTTTCAGAACAGTAGACAAAAAGAAGATATACGGAAAATATTCAGCCGTAAAATCTATAAAACGTTAAATTATACATAAGTAGCCATAACTGCAGATTACACGTGCATGGAATTTGCAGCTATGGCGAAGATGTATAAAAGTATAACTTTTGGTTTAAATTGTGAAATTTGCCATAGTTAATGAAATAAAAATTACCATTACTGATACAAAGTTATTTATTTATCGTTGCTAATATTTGTGACTTTTTGATGGAACATAATTATATGTAGCAAACGATAGGAAGTTTTTCGCAATTTTGCGAGCATAGTGTAAATAAAAAAGTAATGTTTGAGCTATCAGGTAAGTTTTACTTTCACTAATTATGGCAAGTCTCACAGCAAAAATATGGGACTAAAAAAACAAAGGAGAGAAGAGATGAAACAAGTGGGAAAGAAAATGCTTGCATTTTTATTGGCAATAACAATGATTGCCGGTATGACACTTAATGATGTCACAATTGCAAGAGCAGAAGAAAAAGCACCATGCATTACATTAAGCGATGGTGTAAAGGAAGAAGTGAATGAGACAACTTATATCTATAATGGATATAAGCCATATTTAGGGGACAAATTCACTGACAGCGAAAAACATGGAATGGTTTATTATGAAAGCAGAAGTGTTTACGATGAAGAAAGCAAAACATGGTCAGAACCTTCAAAATATGAAGAAATCACTATCGGCTTTGCAAGCAGTCTTCCGGAATATGCAGTAACAGAAAGCACTCCGGGAAAATATAAGTATAGCTGGAAAGCATATTGTAAAACAACAGGCTTACTTTCAGAAGCAACTTATACAGTTTATTTAACTGTACAGGACCCTGAAGAAACAACATATGACATGACATTTTATGTTGGAAGAGATAATGAAGGGGCAAATAAGAATCCTGAAATAAAATTGTATAAGACATTAGGACAGAATGAAGAAACAGGTTACGATGAATTTGATGAATCAGAAGAAATTAAACTTGAAGGTGGAAATCTTGATTCAAGTGGACAATATAGAGTATACACAGCTTCATTAAATGGTGGAACATATTCATACAGAGCATTTGGATATGATGAAAGTACACAAGAGTATACAAATCCATTAGGCGGTATGTGCGTTAACGTTCCAATGTCATCTAATGTAACTCAGTCAGGATATGATTCAAAATCAGTATATATCAGATGTACAAATGTAAGTTCAAGAACAAAGTATGACGGAAATAATTATTTAACAGCGGACCAGTATACTACAGAAGTTGTTTGCCCTTATTATAGTTGTACAGCTACACCTGGTGCACCATATGTAAATGCAGGCATTACATACTATCCATATATGCTTGTAGCTCAGGGAAATGCATGCCTTTACAATTATTTTGCATATCCAAATAAAGACATAGCAGAAGAATATGATCTTACTTATGGATATGGAATTAACGGTACAGTACAAAAAGGTTATTCAACATTTTCATGGTCACCTTCAGTTGTTTCAAGAATTACATCAGCTATTACAGTACCTGATGAAGCGAAAGCACAGGTATATTTCCAGATGAACAACTTTAGGGATAAAGAAATTGAAAGTTATAAGCAAAAAACTAATTCAGATGGAACAGTAACATGGTATTTCTATGTTCCAAAGTCAAATGGAAATTATTCATATCGTGTATCTAAAGATGGATATGTAACTAAGGCAGGATATATGAGCCTTGGAAGCGAACAATCAGCAACATTTTCAGTTGATTTGGATAGAAAAGATGTTACAAGTCATGATTTCAGTGGCTTAGACAGCAGAGTATTAACAAGAGATGAAGCAAACTTAATTATGAATGTAAGTGATAAGAATGTTAAGAACATTGACGTTGATGAAACATTCAGACTCAGAGCTTACAGAGTATGGGAAATTATTAATAGTGATGCAGGAAATATAATGATTGAACCTGATTTTAATTATGAAATTTTATCAGGTGCAGATAATATTGATATAGAAGAAGTAGAAGATAATAGAACTAACGGAAAAGGAAACTGGTTAGATATTAAAGGTGTTAAAGCAGGAACAGCCGTAATTGCAGTTACCTATAATGCTATAGATGTTGATGGTACATCAAGCGGAGGATTTTACCCTGCAATATCTCCAAAGAGAACAGGTATAGCAATAATCCATGTCGGAAATGAAAAATCAGACATTTCTGATATAGGAGTAAAAAATGTAAATGGAAAAGACTGGTGCTGGAATTATGACACATTCTTCTTTAATGGAAAAGAAGGAAGTATGAACATTGCACCATATGCTTCAAGTGGAATTGATAAAGTTGAAGTTATTCCGGTAAAAACAACAGATGACTTACATAGTAGTTTTGAAGATGGAATAGCAGTTGAATCAAATGAAAATGGAACATATGATGTAAACCTTAAAGAAGGAAATAACATTATAAAAGTTACATCAAAGAATGGTTCTGTAGGATATCAGGTTGTAAGAGCTGCTAAAGTTCAGATGAATTATGAAAACATGTCAAATCCCGGAGAAGAAATTATGCCTGGAGATAAGGTTAAAATAACATTTGATGGGCTGTACAGATCAATTCCAAAGGTTTCAGGTATTTTCAATCCTGTAGTATTACAGATAATAGGAAATACATCGGATGGTACTAAGTTAACAGGTCAGATTTCACAGTATCAGGTTGCTGACAGTGGATCATTGGAAGTTACAATACCTTCTAATTTGACATTTGAAGATGGACAGGAACAGACAGATTATACAATTTCAAATGGATACATAAATTTACAGTCAATGTATAGTTATGCAGATGCATGGAAATATATGTATACACTAACAGATGCAGGTATTGGAACAAACTTTAACGCAGTAATTGTTACAGGACAGCATTCAACAATTTCAGATTTCTCTATTCCTGTAAATAGAAAAGTAACTTATGGAGTTAATGTTAATGTAACAGATGAACAGGGAAATGAAATTAAAGGCTATGACTTATCTGTAGTAAATAAAAATACAAACGAAACAGTTGAAGATTTCAGTGCACTTGGATATGCAAGATACAGCTATAGTGTTAAGGCAAATGGATATGTAGCAAAATATGGAACATTTACTTTAGGTTCAAAGACAGAGGTAAGTGATGGAAAAACAACAATAACTATTGTGTTAAAGAAAGCTGATGAAAATGCATGGGATGGAAAAACATTCACAGAACCACAGATGGATGAAGAAGGTACATATTTAATTGGAACAGGTTCAGAACTTGCATGGTTTGCTAACGAAGTAAATTCATCAACAGCAAAGACAACATCAGCATTAAATGCAAAATTAACAAAGGATATTGATCTTGCCGGATACAATTTCCCACAGATTAGTTATTATAATTCAAGTTCAGCTTATGTATATTATGGTGGAACATTTGATGGTGACAATCATAAAATATATAATTTAAGAATTGATAAAACAGCTATAAATGCATCAACAGTTTATGGTGGATTATTTGCATATACAAATGGTGCAAAATTAAACAATCTTACAGTAGAAGGTGATGTTGTAATTACAGCTCCATCTACAATGAGTGTAACAAAAGCAAATACAGGTGGTATTGTAGGATACGCTTCAAATACAGAAATTAATAATGTAACAGCAGATGTAAATGTTGAAATTAAAGACTACGTAAAAGGAAACTGGAGTTACATTGGTGGTATTTGTGGATATACAAAAGGAACAGTAATTAAAAACTCAAAGAACAAAGGAACTATTTCAGGAAACAGATACACAGGTGGTATTGTAGGCACTACAAATGGCACTGTTGAAAACTGTGTAAACGAAGGAAATGTTGTTTCAACAGCAGGTTATGCAGGCGGAATCTCAAGTGAAATTACAACAAGTGCAACGATTACAAACTGTATTAATACAGCAAATATTGAAAGCAAAACAGGTTTAATGATTGGTGGAATTGTTGGCTATGCAAATGGTTCTGCAGATTCATCAGTAAATAACTGTATCTCTCTTGGAACAGTTTCAAGTGCTGCAACAGGTGATACATTAGGCTCAATAATAGGATCGTTAACAAGAGGAAAAGTAACAAACTGTTACGGTGTTTCAAAAGATAAAGTTGTATGCGGTAAAGTAAATGCTACATATGCAACAGTAACAGATAGCTATGCATCAGATGATTGCAATGAAGTACTTTACAAATATGCAACAGGAAAAGAGTTAAATGATTGTAGCGAAGATGCTAAAAATGAAATTGTAGAAATTACTTCTAAGTATGCACAGTTACTTATGGATAACAGTAAGACTACAGAAGAAAAAATAAATGCAATTTCAGATATTTCTAATGAAAACTTTGATAAGTGCATATTAGAAAATGAAAATGTAAATGTTACGGTAAATGCTCAGGATAATAACAAATTTATCGTAGCTTCAAAGACAGTAGAAGTTAATGGATATTTAGCTGAAAGATATGGCTATACAGATGCAGTAAAAGATGGAGTATCAGCTCTCGATGTTCTCGTTGCAGCACATGAATATGTATACGGAGATAAATTCACAACTTCAACAGCAAAAGATTACATTGATTTTAGTACAAGCCAGTATGGTACATTTGTTTCAAAGGCATTTGGAAAAGATGCTTCAACATTTATGTATTCAATTAATGGAAAATATCCACATAATGATGAATTAGTAAATGGATATTACACAGGATATACAGTAGACCAGGCTAAAACAGCAGACAATGATGTAGTTGATTTCTATTTCCTTCAGGATGCAGGATATTCAGATGATTTATCAACAATTAAGCTTGATACAGACAGCACAACAACAGATAAAACATTTAATGTATCAGTAAGTGGATATAATTATGCATGGTATGGTGCATGTGAACAGTCAGTTATTGATGCAAATACACATGCTGTTAAAGGTGCAAAGATTGGAATTGTTGATGTTAAAACAGGTGAAATTACACCAATCGATGGAGCAGTTACTGACGAAAATGGTAATGCAACAGTAAACATTGATAAGGCAGGAAAATATATTGTTACAGCATATGTTGATGATAAAGACAACACTCCAATATTAATGCAGCAGGCAACAATTAATGTAGAGTGGGCAAAACCATTAGAAGTAAAAGGTGTTGCAATTGCAAAACAGAATAAAAATGAAGTATCAGTTATGTGGCAGCAGAGCTTAGAACAGATAAGATTAGGACAGATTTACAATGTATATGTTGATGGAGAGTTATACAACAAATATCCTGCAGCAACAACTGTAACATATACATTTGACAAAACAGGAAAGCATACAATTAAGATTACTTCAGAACTTAATGGATTTGAAACCGATGGTTATACAGTTGAAGTTGAAATTGAAGAGGAAACAACAACTGAAATAACAACAGAAGCAGTTAAAGAAAGCATAACAAAAGATTTAACAACAGAAAGCACAACTGCAAAAGACACAACAAATGTTTCTACTACTGCAAATCAGACAACAACAGAAAATGTAACTACAACAACTAAAGCTACAACAAAGGCAGTTAAGACAGTAAAAATTAAAAAGACAGTAAAGAAAAAATCAGCTAAGAAAGTAGCAATTAAGTTAAGAAAAGTTAAGAAAGCAAAAGGCTATGAAGTTTTAGTTGCTAGAAATAACAAATTTGCCGGAAAGAAAGTTATTAAGATAACTTCTAAGAAGGTTAATGTAGTTGTAAGAAAACTTAAACCAAATAAAACTTATTATGTTAAAGCAAGAGCATATGAAGTTGTTAATGGTAAAAAAGTATATGGCAATTGGAGCAAAGTAAAGAAGATTAAAAACAAAAAATAAAAAAATAAACCAATAAAATCGTTTTATATTTTTGACCCTGTAATCATAAAATGATATAATAAAAATATTAATTAGTTCGGATTAAAATTTAATATAAAGGGGATGATTTTATGATTATAACATTTCTTGGAGCAGACCATGAGGTTACAGGAAGTTGCCACTATTTACAGGTTGGGGATAAAAAAGCTATTGTAGATTGTGGTATGGAACAGGGAAAGGATATTTATGTAAATCAGGAGTTGCCCGTGGCAGCAGGAGATATAGATTACATATTTTTAACTCATGCCCACATTGACCATTCAGGATTAATTCCGCTTATGGTAAAGAGAGGCTTTAAGGGACAGGTATTTGCAACGAAAGCAACTTGCGAATTATGTAACATAATGCTTCGTGATAGTGCACATATCCAGGAATTTGAAGCTGAATGGAAAAGCAGAAAGGCAAAGAGAGCCGGTAAGGAAGAATATGAACCAATCTATACGATGGCAGATGCAGTAGCTGCCTGTGAATTAATGGTTCCGGTAAACTATGATGAAACTGTGAGTGTATGTGATGAATTCCAGATTAAGTTTGTAGATGCAGGACATTTGCTTGGTTCATCAAGCATCGAGGTAAAAGTTACTGAAGGTGATGTGTCTAAGACGATAATTTTCTCAGGAGATATTGGTAATATTAATAAACCAATAATTAAAGATCCTAAGACAATGGATGGAGCTGATTATGTCTTAATAGAATCTACATATGGTGACAGATTCCATGAAGAAAGACCTGATTATGTAAAAGCTCTGGCGAGAATATTAAACGAAACATTTGCAAGAGGTGGAAATGTAGTTATCCCGTCATTTGCCGTAGGCAGAACTCAGGAAATGCTATATTTCCTCCGTATTATTAAAAGAGATAATATGGTTAAGAACTATCCTAATTTTGAAGTGTATGTAGATAGTCCGCTTGCCATAGAGGCAACAAATGTATTTAATAATAACGTAATTGATTGCTTTGATGAAGAAACAATGGAATTAATTAACATGGGAGTTAACCCGTTGAAGTTCGATGGATTAAAGGTTTCAGTTACAAGTAATGAATCTGTTGCTATTAACCAGAATAATATGCCAAAAGTTATATTGTCTGCATCAGGTATGTGTGAAGCCGGAAGAATACGACACCACTTGAAGCATAATCTGTGGAGAGAGAACTCTACAATATTATTTGTAGGTTATCAGGCAGTCGGTACGTTAGGAAGAGCAATACTTGAAGGAGCAACAACAGTAAAACTTTTTGGTGAAGAAATAGCTGTTAAGGCAAGAATAGAATCCTTAAAAGGTATAAGCGGTCATGGAGATCAGAAAGAGTTAGTAAAATGGCTCGAAGCTATGAAGAAAAGACCACAGAAAGTCTTTGTAGTTCATGGTGAAGATGAGGTATGTGATATTTTTGCAAAACTTTTAAGAGATGAACATGGATATGATGCATATGCTCCTTACAGTGGAACACAGTTTGACCTGGCAACAGGTGAATTAATAAAAGAAGGAGTTCCAATCAGAATACAAAGCAACTCTTCAAAACAGAGAAAACCATCTACTGTATACGAAAGATTACTTGCTGCAGGGCAGAGACTTCTTGCAGTTATTAAACGTAATGAAGGCGGTGCAAATAAAGACCTTGCAAAATTTGCCGACCAGGTACAGGCACTTTGTGATAAATGGGATAGATAAAATTTTATTATTAAGTTAAAAGCTATTAATTAAAAAAGCTACCACTTTACAAATTACGTAAAGTGGTAGCCTTTTTTTGTAAAACATCCCAATTTGGTATTTTTACATGATTAGAAAAACATTGTTTTTCTAAAAGTGGCTTTTTGATTTTAACATTACAAATTAATTATAGTCGAAAAAAGTCGATAATTATTTTATTTGAAAATAGTACGCTATTTTTAAACTAAACTGCATTTTTTCTTCACATCATCACTATAATAAGTGTTTTTGACAAGTTTATCATAGTAGAGGTAAAGCTTTTGTACTCCTCTTTCGAGAAAGAAATAATGCCTTATGTAAAATAAAAGAAGAATGTATATTGCAAGCAAAAATACAAACACACATATACTTTGGAGGATATAATTTGCCAAAGTTGTAAAAATTGCAATAATTGCAAATGTAACTGTTACGATTAAATGAATAAGTCTTTCATTTTGGAAAAACTGAATCTGTTTCATAAAATCGTTAAAAACTGCTTCACGTTCATTGTCTGACAATTCTTTTGATGTGACCATTTCCATATGGTCCAAAAATTCCTGTAATCGTTCTCTCATATAAACCTCCCAACTTTGATGTTTATTTATATGTATATTTTACACCTAAACAAACATAAATAAAGTCTAAAATTAAATTGATTTTCTTTATTTTCATAATGAATCTACAATTTACGGAAACAAGTTGCATGCATTAAAGTCGCGTTAGCTCCACCGATATTAAATAAATTTATTTAGCTAATATTTATGCCATCCAGACTAGATAGATTAACATGTAAATTATTGCTGATTTGTATTTATTTGTTCCAAATAACAAAAAATAAAAACAAATCTGACAAAAAGAGAAAAGTAATAACAAGTACGTTCATTCAAAAAAGAGATTATATTTGCTATCATTATTTTAACTAAGAAAATAGGCAGGGAGAGGATTATGAGATACGGACATTTTGATAATGAAAAAAGAGAGTATGTAATAGACAGAGTGGATCTTCCTACATCATGGACGAATTATTTAGGTGTGAAAGATACATGTGTGGTAGTTAATCATACGGCAGGTGGTTATATGTTTTATAAAACACCTGAGTATCATAGAGTAACAAGGTTTAGAGGCAATTCAGTGCCAATGGACAGACCGGGACATTATGTGTATGTAAGAGACAATGATAATGGTGATTACTTTAGCATTTCATGGCAGCCGGTAGGAAAGCCACTTGATAAAGCTAAGTATAAGTGCAGACATGGATTATCATATTCTGTTTATGAATGCGAATATGATAAATTAAAAGCAAGTCAGAAACTTTGCGTTCCAATAGAAGATGATGTTGAACTTTGGGATGTAGTTATTGAAAATACAGACAATAAACCTAGGAACTTAAGTATTTTTTCTTATTGTGAATTTTCCTTCCATCATATTATGATAGATAATCAGAATTTTCAGATGAGTTTGTATTGTGCGGGTTCCTCATATAAGGATGGAATTATATTGTATGACTTATTCTATGAAGAATTTGGTTATCAGTATTTTACTTCAAATTTTTCTCCAGATGGCTTCGATTGCCTCAGAGACAAGTTCCTGGGTTTATATCATACGGAAGATAATCCACAGGCAGTAATAAATGGACAATGTACAGGTTCATTTGAAAAAGGAAATAATCACTGCGGTTCTTTACAGAAAAATATTATAATACAACCGGGCGAAAAAGTCAGACTTATCTTTATGTTAGGTGAAGGCGATGACACAGAAGGCAGAAGAATAAGAGAAAAGTATAGCGATTTTACAAATGTGGACAAAGCATACAAAAATTTGGAAAAGTATTGGAATGATAAAATTAATAAATTAACAATTGAAACTCCAAGTGAAGCAATGAACACAATGATTAATATATGGAATTTATATCAGTCAGAAGTTAATGTAATGTTTTCAAGATTTGCATCTTTCATCGAAGTAGGTGGAAGAACGGGATTAGGATATAGAGATACGGCGCAGGATTCAATGACTATACCGCATTCTAATCCGGAAAAGTGTAAACAGAGAATAGTACAGCTTCTTAATGGATTAGTTTCAAAAGGATATGGATTACATTTATTCCAACCGGAATGGTTTGAAAAGAAAAAGGATGATAAGAAACCTTTTAAATCACCTACAGTAATTCCGGGAATTAATAAGTCAGATATAATACATGGTATTGAAGATGCATGCTCAGATGATGCTTTATGGCTTATACCATCTATTGTGGAATATATAAAAGAAACAGGAGAAATCGAATTTGCTGATCAGATTGTTCCATATGCAGATAAGGGAGAAGGTACTGTATATGAACATATGATGAGAATATTAGATTTTTCAGCAAAAGAAGTAGGAGCAACAGGAATTTGCTTAGGACTTAGGGCAGATTGGAATGACTGCTTAAATCTTGGCGGAGGAGAAAGTGCTTTAGTATCATTTTTACATTATTGGGCAATAAACAATTTTATAGAATTAGCACAGTATCTTGGAAGAGATGATGATGTTAAGAAATATAAGGAAATGGCCATGCATGTAAAAGATGTATGTAATAATGAATTGTGGGATAAAGATTGGTTTATAAGAGGAATAACCAAAAACGGAAAGAAAATTGGAACAAGTACAGATAAAGAAGGTAAAGTTCATTTAGAGTCAAATGCCTGGGCAGTATTGTCGGGGGCGGCATCGGAAGAAAAAGGCATTAAGGCTATGGACAGTGTAAAAGAATATTTGGCAACACCATATGGAATAATGTTAAATGCTCCATCGTATACAGTTCCTGATGATGATATAGGATTTATCACAAGAGTATATCCGGGTGTCAAGGAAAATGGTGCGATATTCTCACATCCAAACCCATGGGCATGGGCAGCGGAATGTGTACTTGGAAGAGGCAACAGGGCAATGGAATATTATAATTCATTATGTCCATACAATCAGAATGACATGATTGAAATCAGAGAAGCAGAACCATATTCTTATTGCCAGTTTATCATGGGAAAAGACCATACTGCATACGGAAGAGCAAGACATCCGTTTATGACAGGAAGTGGAGGATGGTCATATTTCTCAGCAACAAGATATATGCTTGGAATCAGACCTGATTTTGATAAATTAAATATTGATCCATGCATTCCAAAGGAATGGGATAAATTTAAAGTTCACCGTGTATGGAGAGGCGCGGAGTACGATATAAATGTAGTTAACCCTAATAAGGTTAATAAAGGAGTTAAAGAAATAAAATTAAATGGGGAAATAGTAGATTTTATTCCGGTTATGGAAAAAGGAAGCCATAATCTGGTTGAAATCACCATGGGGTAGCATAAGGTATAATGAGGAGGATTACATGATTAAATTTGGAACAGGCGGCTGGAGAGCAGTCATAGGAGATGAATTTACTAAGAAAAACATTCAATTATTAGCTCAGGCTATGTGCAACAAAATGAAAGCAGAAGGCAAGACTGATAAAGGAATGATAATTGGTTATGACAAGAGATTTTTGTCAAAAGAAGCTATGAGATGGATGGGACAGGTATTTGCAGCACAGGAAATTACAACATTGCTCGTTAACAAATCAGCGCCTACTCCTCTTATTATGTTCTATGTAGAAAAACATGAAATGCCATATGGAATGATGGTAACAGCAAGCCATAATCCGGCTATTTACAATGGTGTAAAAGTATTTACTTATGGTGGCAGAGATGCTGATGAAAATCAGACAAAAGAAATAGAAGACTACGCTTCAAAAATAGATGTGGATTCTATAGAAGAAATGGATTATGATGAGGCAGTAAGCAAAGAGTTGATTAAAGAAATTTATCCTTTAAATGAATACTTAGATAATATAATTAATGCTGTAGATATGCAGAAAATCAGAAATGCAGGTCTTAGAGTTGCTTTAGACCCGATGTATGGAGTTTCTGAAATACCTTTAAAAACATTACTGCTTACGGCAAGATGTGATGTAGAAACAATACATGACAGACATGATACCTTATTTGGTGGAAAGCTTCCATCACCAAGTGCATCAACTCTTAGAGGTCTTATGACAAGAGTAATTGATTATGGATTTGACATAGGAATTGCTACAGATGGAGATGCGGACAGAATTGGAGTTATTGATGATACAGGAAGATTTCTTCATCCAAATGACATTCTTGTGTTATTATATTATTATCTTGTAAAATATAAAGGATGGCATGGTGCAGTAGTTAGAAACGTAGCTACAACACATATGCTTGATAAGGTAGCAAATAAGTTTGGGGAAACTTGTTACGAAGTTCCGGTAGGTTTTAAGTATATATCAGCAAAAATGACTGAAGAAAATGCAGTTATTGGCGGGGAATCTTCCGGAGGACTTACAGTACGTGGACATATTAATGGTAAAGATGGTATTTATGCAGCAATGTTACTTATAGAAATGATAGCAGTTACAGGAAGAAAGTTATCTGAAATATATAAAGACATTGAAGCTGAATGCGGAGCTATTTATATGGAAGAGCGTGACTACAAATTTACAAAAGAAAAGAAAGAAGAAATTCACAAAATATTAATGGAAGATAAACAGATTCCTGAATTGCCATATAAGATTCAGCATGTTTCGTATATGGATGGAAGCAAAGTTTATTTTGAAAACGGAGGATGGGTAATTGGCAGATTCTCAGGAACTGAACCATTGATTCGTATTTTCTGTGAAATGCCAACAAAAGAACAGGCTATTGAAGTTTGTGAAATATATGAGAAATTCTTAGGATTAAAGTAGTAATTTTGGAGTAACATAAGTTTAATAAGTCATTTATATAATAATTATTTATATAATATTAGTAACAGAATAATAAATAAGTTTCCCAACAGAAATAATAGTAAAAGTTGAAGGGAGACTAATAATGAAAAAGAACAACAGATATAATGCACTAAATAAAGAAGGGAAAAAGGCAAATCTGACCTTTGGGATGATTCGACTGCTGGTAATATGCCTTGTAGTACCGTTTGGAGCATTGTCGGTTGTTCTTTTTTTCTCGTCAGCTTCAAAAACTTCTAATCAGGTAAGAAATACAGTAGTTACATCTATGGAAAATGCTGCAGAAAACTGCAACAGTAATATAGAAAAAGTAATACAGGAATCAAAGCAGGCTTCATATGACAATGTCATAAGAACAAGTTATTTACAATTCCTAAAAGATAAAAATGAAGCGGTAATGTACAGAGAAATATCTAGTTATCTTAGTGAAAAGTACAAATATAATTCAATGATTTCAAGCACAATTGTTGTATTTAAAGAAAAAACAACAATGGAATATTATACGTATAGCAATGTTGCGGGAGCGACTTATGCAAGTATTTCAGATTTTAAAAATAATGCTATGACACAGATAAAGTCAGTAGCTCAAAGAATGGGAACTAATACTAAATTTATAGAGATAGGAGAACATCTGTATTTAGTTAGAAATCTGGTTACAAGTGATTACAATCCTTATGCAATTATTGTTATGGAAATAAATAAATCAAATATGTTTAAAAGCATGGATAATGTAGTGTGGAGAGAAAATGGGGCTATATTTCTAGATGGAGATATGGTATGTGAACCTGATTATGAAAATGATATAAATAATGAAAAATTCAAAATTTATGCTGATAATAATAAAAGAAATTATGGAGAAGTTACAGAAACAGAAAGCAATTATGATAGTAACAATTATACTGTAAATCTGTACACAAGATGCAATAATCAGCAGTTTACATATATTGTTAAATTAAATCGAATGGAAGTACTTAATGAATCGTTTACGTATGTATATATATATGTATTAATCATTTTGATTACAATTTTATTGGCAGCGTTAACATTTTATTATTTTTACAGAAATATCAATAAACCAATTTCAGATTTGATGGAAATGTCTGAAAAGATTGAAGAAGGAGAATATGGAATAACTTTACCTGCATTTGAAGGAAATAAAGAATTTGGAAAACTAATAGATACATTTAACCATATGTCATTAGGACTTGAAGAATCTTTTAATCGAATATATGCAGAAGAAGTAGCATTAAGAGATGCAAATATGCAAGCGTTGCAGTCACAGATTAATCCACATTTTCTAAATAATACATTGGAGATTATTAACTGGAAGGCCAGAATGAGTGGAAATCATGATGTAAGTGGAATGATTGAATCTCTTGGAGTAATGATGGAAGCGACAATGAATAGAAAAAAAGAAAAATTCATCACTATTGAAGAGGAACTTAAGTACGTAGATGCTTATTTGTATATCATTCATCAGAGATTTGGAAGCCGATTCCATTTTGATAAAGATGTGGATGAAAATTTACTTAATTTAAAGATTCCAAGACTTATAGTACAGCCAATTGTAGAAAATGCTGTAGAGCATGGAGGAGATAAAGAGGGGAATATTATAGGAAGCCTGAAAATATATGCAGATTACAATAACTTGTATATAGTTGTTCATAATAATGGAAATATGACTGAGGCTGATAAAGCGAAGATAGAAATATTACTTTCGGATCAGAAACTGGAAGAGAATGTACATAATATCGGAATTAGAAATGTAAACATGAGACTTAAGCTTTTATATGGTGAAAACAGTGGTTTATCTATAGAAAACATTGATGACAATCTTACTGAAAGTAAACTGAAAATAGATAGGTTTAAAATGGAAAATTGACAAAAATAGCAAAATTTTTAAATTGAAAACAATAAAATACAAATTTTTGCAAAAAGATTAAATATTTTATACAAAAATGAACAACTATATTCAACAAATAAACAAGCAAAATCATTAACTTTTTTGTGCAATTCGAATAGAATAATACATGTAATAAATAATAGATACGGAAAAAACTTATAACCAAATAAAAAAAGCATATGGTTATAAGGAAAAAAGAAAAGGTATCAGTGAATGGATTGGAGGAGTTATATGAGAAAACCATTAGCACTTATGCTCGCAGGACTTATGGCAGTATCCATGGTTGGATGCGGAAGCAATGGAGATGCCGCAAGCAGCAGCGACAACAAAGACAAAGCAGATTCAGGAAAGGTAACATTAAAGGTTACAACAACATATGCAGGTGAAGACACAAATGCAGGAAATTATAAAGATGCCTGTGCTGCATGGACTAAAGAAACAGGAAACAAGATTGAAGATAGTTCAGCAACATCTGATGAAACATTTAAATCAAGAGTTATTACAGACTTTGAAACAGGTTCAGAACCGGATGTATTATTCTTCTTCAACGGAGTTGATTCAAACCAGTTCGTTGAACAGGGTAAGGTAGTTTCAATTGATGAAATCAGACAGGAATATCCTGATTATGCATCAAATATGAAAGATGACATGCTTGGAGCATCACCTGTAGATGGAAAGAATTATTCAGTACCGGTTAATGGATACTGGGAAGGATTATTTGTAAACAAGGATGTACTTAAAGAAGCAGGAGTTGAAGCTCCAACAGCAGATACAACTTGGGATGAATTTATGACAATGTGTGAAACAATAAAGAAAGCAGGTTACACACCAATAGCAGCTTCATTACAGGAAATTCCACATTATTGGTTTGAATACACAATTTTCAACTTCCAGGATGTAGCTACACATAGTACATTACCTAAATCAGCAGATGATGAATATGGTAAAGCTTGGGTAAATGGTATCAATGATATCAAAGATCTTTATGAAAAAGGATATTTCCCAGACAATACATTAACAGCATCAGATAGTGAAACATTTGAGTTATTTACATCTGATAAAGCAGCTTTCTTAATTGATGGTTCATGGAAAGTTGGTGGTATTGAAGAAGCAGTAGATGATATTGATAATTACACAGTTACATACGTTCCCGGAAAAGGAAATCGTAAGTCAACAGACCTTATCGGTGGTCTTTCAAGTGGTTACTATATTACAAAGAAATGCTGGGATGATCCTGAAAAACGTGCAGCAGCTGTAGATTTCATTGAATACATGACAAGTGATGAAATGGTATCAAAATTTGCAGGAAGCTCAGCAACAGCATTAAAGAATGGTGCAACAGTTGACGCTGATTCAATGTCAAGTCTTGCAAATGCAGGTGTAGAATTATGTGCAGGAGCAACTGGAATTTCTCCAGCTGTACAGGATAGTTTATCAACAGCAGCAAAAGATCCTATTTTTGCAGGTATGGCAGATATTGTTCAGGGTAACACAAAAGTTGCAGCAGCTGTAGATGAAGCATTAACAATTAATTCTGGTGAATAAATTATTAAAATAATCAAGTAGAAATTAGAGCCGGAAGGAACAAAAACCTTCCGGCTTTAAAAAAATAAGGAGATATAATATGGGTGCAAAAATATACCAAAACAAAAAATATATTGCATTTTTCTTAATACCGGCATTTGTTTTTATGTTGATATTTCTTTACTACCCATTCATACAAAACATAATTAACAGTTTTCAACATATAAAGTATATGGGGACGGCAGCTGACAAATGGAATGCTCCGTTTTACAAAAATTATCTTGAAATTTTCAAGGATCCGAAAATGTTAATAGCCTTGAAAAATACAGGAATTATGATTATAGCAACAATTGTTGGAGAAGTAGGACTGGCTATTGTTCTTTCATTGTTAGTAAGCAATATAAAGAAAGGTGCAGGATTTTTCAGAGTAGTATATTTTTTCCCAATTGTTATTTCAGCAACAGCCCTTGGCTTATTGTTTAACTTAGTTTTCCTTTATGATAAAGGAATGATAAATCAGCTTCTACAGCTTATTGGTGTTTTGGATGCAGGTAAAAATGAATTGATTGACTGGAAGGCAACACATCCGATGTTTACAATGCTTGTTCCGGTTATATGGCAATATGTTGGATTTTATTTCATAATTTTACTTACGGGATTAAGCGGAATACCGGAAGATTTATATGAAGCAGCAGAAATTGATGGAGCTTCAAAGCTTCAGCAGGTTAGATATGTAACGCTTCCATTATTAAGAAATAGTATTTGTACATGCGTAGTATTAGCAGTAACAGGAGCTTTAAAAGTATTCGATTTACCATGGACAATGTTTGTAAATGGTATGTCAAATACATGGTTAACAGGAACATACATGTACTCAAAAGTATATGTAGATGTTGACTACAGTTCGGCAATAGCAGTTGTTATTGTAATAATAGGTGTAGTATTGTCAGTTGTAGTAAATCAAATATTTAAGACAAATGACGATTATGATGTATAGAAGGGAGAAAAGACATGAAGAAGAAAAATTTTAAAATATCTTTGGTATTTGTATATACAATTCTTATTGTTTGGGCTCTTACGACAATTTTCCCTCTGCTATGGTCCATCATGAATTCGTTTAAAAATAAAAAGGCAATATACAATAATTCATTTGCATTGCCTGTTGGTAAACTGTTCTCATTAGATAATTATAAAGCAGTATTTGCCAACTATGACATTTTGAATGCATACAGGAACAGTTTTATTATATCTGGTACTGTTGCAGTAGTTGTTATTCTATTCTCCGGAATGGCAGCTTATATATTAACGAGGTATAAGTTCCCGGGCAAGGGAATTTTGGATGCCTTACTTTATGCAGGAATGATGTTCCCTATCTACTCCACCATCATTCCTGTATTAAGAATGATGACAGGTTGGGGAATTGTAAACACACCACATGTTTCATTAAATTTGTTATCAGTTATACTTCCGCAGATTGCAGGAAATATGTCATTTGCTATAATAGTACTCAGAAGTTACATGAGAGGGCTTCCGGTGGAACTGGAAGAGGCAGCGTATATGGAAGGCTGTAATATATTCCAGATTTATTTTAGAATAATCATGCCGCTATCAAAGCCATCATTTGTAACAGTTGGAATTTTTAGTTTCCTTTGGAGCTACAATGATTTGTTTACTCAGATGTTCTTCCTTAGAACAAAAGATAACTGGGCAATTACAATTCTTCTTAATAATATTGCTTCAAAAGAAGGTGTAAATTATGGTATGCTGTTCACATCAGTAACTTTGATTGTAATACCTATTTTAGTAGTATATATGGCATTACAGAAATACATTATTAAAGGTATGACAGTAGGTGCTGTTAAGGGATAATAAGGAGAGAGTTTTATGTATAAAGTAATTATCGTGGATGACGAGCCGATTATAGTAGAGGGGCTTAAATTAGGAATTGAATGGGCAAATTGGAATTGTGAAATTGCTGGTACAGCCAGCAATGGATTAGCAGGTTTAGAACTTATGAGAAAAATAAAACCTGACATTTTAATTTCAGATATATCAATGAATAATATGGACGGACTTGCAATGGTTGCAGCAATTAAGTCTGAGTATCCCGATATTGAAGTGTGTTTATTGACAGGATTTAGAAATTTTGAATATGCACAGCAGGCTATAAAGCTTGGAGTGACAAGATTTTTATTAAAACCGTCAAAGATAGATGAGTTAGAAGAAGCAATAAGTGCAATGACTAACAATCTTAAGCAGAAGGGAAATGATAGCAGCAATGCAGAAATTGATTCTATATGGAGCCGTTCAGATGAAGAAGAGAATTATATATATGAAACATTTATAAAAAATCATCCTGAATGTGATACTCCTGAAAAGGATAGATTAAAATGTACTGATGCTAACAATTTTATACTTAAAAACGCATTGAAATTTATATATGAACATTACAAATTGAAATTAAGTCTTTTAGATGTGGCTGAACAATGTTTTATAAGTAGCTGGCATTTAAGTAAGTTACTTAATCAGTACACAGGAAGAGGATTTTTTGAAATAGTTAACACAATAAGAATAGATAAGGCGAAAGATTTGTTAGAGAATAAAAATTATAAGATTCAGGATGTATCTGAACGCGTAGGTTTTCAGGATGTAACACACTTTTGCCGTATATTCAAAAGTTATGTAGGAAAATCTCCATCGGATTACAGAAATTATGGAGGGAAAGGAAAATAAATGCGTGTTATAGAAACACAGGATTATTATCATATGAGCAGAACTGCAGCAAATATTATTTCAGCTCAGATAATAATTAAGCCAAATAGTGTCATTGGGTTGGCAACGGGTTCTACACCAATAGGAACTTACGAACAGTTGATTCGCTGGTACGAGAAAGGTGATTTAGACTTTTCTAATGTTACTACAATTAATTTAGATGAATATAAAGGAATTGCTCCTGATAATGAACAGAGTTATAGATATTTTATGAACAAGCATTTGTTTGATCGTATCAATATTGATAAAAAGAATACATATGTGCCTGATGGTTTGGAAATGGATTCTGATAAAGCATGCTCAGATTATAATAGAATAATAAGAGAATCAGGAGGGGTTGATTTACAACTTTTGGGTCTTGGAAATAATGGACATATCGGATTTAACGAACCAGGTGAAGCATTTGAAAAAGAAACTCATTGCGTTAAATTGACAGAAAGTACTGTTAAGGCAAATTCAAGATTCTTTGATACTATCGATGAAGTACCTAAGGAAGCTTATACAATGGGAATTAAAGCTATAATGCAGGCTAAAAAGATTGTTGTTGTAGTAAGTGGTGAAGGTAAGGCAGAGATAGCTAAAAAAGCCTTCTTTGGACCGGTAACTCCAAAAGTACCGGCATCAGTATTACAGTTACATAACGATGTAACTGTAATTATGTGTAAATAAGTAGAATACTAAAACAAGTAAAAGCAATTACTAAAATAACTTTATTTAAACTTTCGGTTAAATTTCGTATTTTGGTAATTGCTTTGTGTTAATAAAGGATTAATTTTATAGAAAAGCAAAAGTGAGGGTTTTATGGAAATTATAAAGAATGGTAAGGTTTTTACAAAGAATTTTACATTTGAAAAGGCAGATATAATATTAGATAAAGGTGAAATTAAGGATATTATATATTTTGGAAATAATGGTGACAGTACAAATAATACAAGTGATATTAGCGGTAGTACAGATGCAAATAACAATAAATCAGATAATAATTACACTAGAATTATCGATGCTAATGGCTTAATGGTAATTCCGGGGCTTGTAGACATCCATTTTCACGGATGTGTTGGCAGTGATTTTTGTGATGCAACACTTGAAGCTGTAGAAAAAATGGCAGAATATGAAAAAGAGCATGGAATAGCTGCCATTTGTCCGGCAACAATGACATTGCCAAAACAACGTCTTATGGAAATTTGCAGAAATGCAAAAGAATATAAGGATATTCAAATGAATACTAAGTCTTTGGAAAAAAATAATGAACAGGTAAATACTTCAGAAAAATTAAAGGCAAAGCTCGTAGGGATAAATCTTGAAGGCCCATTTATATCTCCGGACAGGGTAGGAGCTCAGAATCCTGAATATGTTCAGAAACCGGACGCAGAGATGTTACAAGAACTTATTGACGAATCAGGTAATATGGTAAAGCTTGTAACAATAGCACCTGAAAGAGAAGGCGCTATAGAGTGTATTTCAAAATTACACGATAAAGTCAGATTCTCAGTAGGACATACAATGGCAAATTATGATGAAGCAACATTGGCATATGAAAGCGGAGCAAAACATGCAACACATTTATATAATGCAATGACAGGATTAAATCATAGAAATCCGGGCGTTGTAGGTGCAGCAAGGGATGCCAAAAATGTTACAGCAGAATTGATTTGCGATGGCGTACATATTCATCCTTCAGTTGTAAGAGCAACATTTTCAATGTTTGGAAGTGACAGAGTGATACTTATAAGTGATAGCATGAGAGCCTGTGGAATGCCTGATGGTGAATCGGAGTTAGGTGGTCAGGTTGTTATAAAGAAAGGAAATGAGGCAAGACTTGTTACAGGAGAATTGGCAGGAAGCGTAACAAATGTTTACGACTGTATGGTTAAGGCCATAGAATTTGGAATCCCTATAGCAGATGCGATTAAAGCAGCAACTTATAATCCGGCAAAGGCAATAGGAGTTCTTGATGAATTTGGAACTATAGAAATAGGCAAAAAACCGGGATTTGTATTGGTTAATGAAGACTTTTCAATAAATCAGGTTTTATAATAAGTATAATAAGAACTCTTCACAAACTGTATGTACCTTCTTTACCGGACAAAAATGTCCGGAATTCTGGGTACATATCAGTTGAACAAGTTAACACAAGTCTGAAAAATTATTGATTTCATGATATAAGCGCGAAATAGGAAGACCTACTACGTTGTTGTAATCGCCATTTATTTTCTCAATATGAATTGCAAATGGTCCCTGAATTCCATATGCTCCGGCTTTATCAAAAGAATCTTTTGTATTAATATAACTGTTTATTTCATCGTCAGTCATAGGGCATACATGTACATCTGTTTTTTCATAAAAAGATTTAACTTTCGGAGATGAATTTCCGGATGTGTAATGAAGTAAGGTTACGCCTGTATAAACCTGATGCGTTTTATTCTGTAATTTCTTTAACATACGAAATGCATCATCATAATCAGATGGTTTTCCCATGATTTCATCATCGCAAAAGACGACAGTATCAGCTCCAATAATTAAAGTGTCGTTCTCCAATAAAGAAAGGGAATTTGCAACGCCAAAAGCTTTGATAGATGAAAGTTCCATGGAAACGTCAAAAGGAGCAGTTTTAGTTGTGATTTCAGGAGTGTCAGAAGTAACAATTTTAAAGTCATACCCTGCCTGCTTCATTAGTTCCATACGTCTTGGCGATTTAGATGCCAAAATAATATCTGTATTTGTAATATTCATATCAATTAATTCTCCTAAATATTTAAATTCATAATAGAGTATACAACAAAATAGTGTAAATAAATATAGTTATATGTTAACATCATAGTGTAATCAAAACTTACAAAAATGTTAATAAAATTTAATTATGGAGAGAAACATATGAATAAGTTTAAGGGATATCTTATTTGCACGGATTGCGATGGAACATTGACAGACAATGAAGGAAAAGTATCAGATGCAAATGCAGAGGCTATTAAATATTTTGAAAAAGAGGGTGGATTATTTACATTAGCTACAGGCAGATTTCCTCATTTCGCAAATAATTTTAAAGATAAATTTAAGGTTAATGCACCAATAGTATCCTTAAATGGTGCGGTACTCTATGATATTAACGCAGAGAAAATGTTAAATTCATGGAAAATGGAGAAAGAGCGTTTTGCTAAAGTTTTAAGATATGTAAATGAAGAATGGCCACAAATATGGGAAATATGGACAAGTGGAAACATATATGAAAGTGTAGGTTATAAGCCGGCAGAACATAAGTATGATGAAAATAGTTTGGAAGAATATATAACAAAGCTTCCGGATTATTTATATAAAAATCTGTTTATTCAACCTGCTGATGTAACAAAAAAATTGCAGGAGCAGTTAAAAATAAGATTTGGGGATAAATTCAGATTTGATTTAAGCTGGCCCGAAGGAATAGAAATGCAGTCGATAGACAGTGGAAAAGGAATTGCAATAAAATATTTGAAAGAACATTTAGGAAAAGAAAATGGAAATACTATTCATACTACAATCGGAATTGGAGATAATGAAAATGATATAAATATGATTGAATGTTCTGATATTGGATATGCAGTAGGTAATGCAGTAAAAGAATTGAAAGAAAAGGCTGACAGAATTACAGTTGCAAACACTGAGGATGCTATAGCAAAGATAATTTCACAACTTTAAATAACATTAAAATTTTTATTGAAAAAAGTATGTGTATTCGTTATTATGGACTATGGATATGTAAATTATATGTAAAAATCAAGGAAAAAATAAGAAAAAATGAAGTAAAATATCTATTTTCCATAGGAAACAAAATGGACAAAATTCATTATATATAAGTGTTTCCGACGATTAGCCACCGACCAAAGGGAGGGGGCAATACATAGTGTGCAAGGAGAAAGTAATTATGGACTATGTACTTTTAGTATTAGAGTTACTTGGTGGCGTAGGACTGTTTTTGTATGGAATGAGTCTTATGGGTTCATCTCTTGAAAAGTTAGCAGGTGGAAGTCTTGAAAAGATTTTGGAAAAGCTGACAACAGGAAAGAGCAAAAGAACAGGACAGATTAAAGGTTGGGGCCTTGGAACAGGGGTAACTGCCATTATTCAGAGCTCAGCGGCAACTACACTTATGCTTATCGGATTTGTAAATGCCGGAATTATGAAATTAGGACAGGCTATTCCGGTAGTATTTGGTGCCAATGTTGGTAGTACAGCGACAGCTATTATTTTAAGTTTAGGAGATGTTGGTGATAATCTTTTAATTTTAAAATTAGTTAAGCCTAAATATTTAGCATGCGTGTTATTGGTTGTAGGTGCTTTTATTATTCTTTTCTCTAAGAAAAAGAAATTAAAAGATACAGCGGGAATTTTAGTTGGTCTTGGCATACTTTTTACAGGTATGACAACAATGGAATCTGTGTTTAGCGGTAATGCACAGATTACGGCAGCTATTGAGCATATGTTTGGAACAATAAGTAATCCATTACTTGCATTTTTAATAGGTATGGTACTTACGGCAATTATTCAGAGCTCATCTGCTTCAGTAGGTATTTTACAGGCACTTTCCGCTACAGGAGTAGTAACATATGGAACTGCAATTCCTATTATTATCGGTCAGAACATTGGTAAATGTGTTGCTATTATTTTAGGTGGAATCGGTGCAAATAAAAAAGCAAAAAGAGTTTCTCTTAGCTATTTATTGTTTAATATTATAGGTGCATTTTCATTTATGGTTATATTCTGTGTATGTAAAGAAGCATTTGGTTTAGCAATATTTGGAGAAACTGTAAACAGAAGTAAGATTGCTATTATCCATGTAGGATTTAACCTTGTTACAAGTTTAGTTTTACTTCCATTTGCAGATAAAGTAGGTGATTTGACAGGAAAGATTGTTGGAAATGAAGAAGAGTCTCTTATGGATAAAGAACTTGGAACACTTGATCCAATGTTATTAAAAACACCTACAGTAGCTTTAAAGCAGAGTAAAGAAGTTATGTGGGCAATGACGGATGCAATATCAAATAACTATAAGATTGCATGCGAGCTCATTAAACATTTTGATATTAAGTTATTAGATGAAGCAAGAAAAAATGAAGACTTTATTGATAAATGTGAAAGCGTTTTAAGTTCATACATTTTAAAGATAGATGCAAAACAGCTTCCTGGAGATGGAAAAAGAGTCGTATCTGAATTATTAAATTCAGTTGGAGATTTGGAAAGAATAGGTGATCACTGTATAAATATTTCATTCCTTATGGAAGAAATGAATGAAAGAAAAGCTCATTTTTCTGATAAGGGGTTAAAAGAAGTTGAGGTCTTAGTAGATGCAATAGAATCTATTATTAATACAACATTCCAGGCATTTAAAGAAGATGATGAAATATCAGTTATCAGAGTAGAGCCAATGGTTAAGATAATTTCAAGATTAAAAAATATGATAAAAGACAATCATATTTCAAGATTGGAAAACGGACAATGTAGCATAGAAGCAGGTATTACTTTATTAGATTTACTTACTAATTTTGAGAGAATTGCCAGCCACTGTGAAAATATAGCTTTGCATATTACTAAGAGGGTAAATAAAGAATTGCATTTAGATGATATGCATGGACATATGATGGACAAACATAGTGAGGAATATAAGGGACTTTACTTATATTACAAGTCTCAGTATGTAGATAAAATTGAAAATGAATAATAATATTGACATATGGTATGGATGATGTTTAAATTAAACTATCTGTACTAAGGGGTGGTATTTATGTCAAAGAAAAAAAGTATAATTATAGTAGGAATTGTGGCAGTTATTTTAGCAGTAGTTTTGATTGTTGTGTTACATCCTTCAGGCACCGGAAAAGATGCTGAGAATAAGATGGAAGTGACAACAACTAATTATCAGACAGATGAGGCAGATGACAACAATTCAATGGATAATGAATCAGCTGAAGGCGAAACGAATTATTGGGATTCAGTAGACATGATAGAAGATGGCAATGCAGCTGATAACGAAGGTAATAACGAAAATACAGCAGATGAACAGGTAAGTGGCGACTCAGAAGAATATCCGGGACAGGATGATGGATGGTCACCAATTGTACCGGCTGATGATGTAAATTAAATTATTTTAGTTAATTGTGGGGATATACGGGGTGAAAAATTTAGCTTATTTAGAATTTTATAAAATTAATTATAAAAAGCATTTGGATTTCATGTGTAATAAACCACACGAAAGTCTGAATGCTTTTTGTTTGTAGAAAGTATGGATAAGAAGACGCAAATGGTGTGTCTACAATAGAAAAAGCAGAGGCAGAGGTAGATTCTGTAGAACCAAGATATAAGGAATGTGATATGAAAACTGGAAAGATTACGGACTGGAAAATAAATTATGATTTGAAGGAAAAATTAATTAGGCCTCAGTGTATTTAAGAAAATTATATTTATGGTTTTATAAGTGAATTTTCTGATACCAACAGAGAAGATGATGAAGAACTGATTGCGATAAAAAGATAAAAAAGATGAACACAAATAAGTTACGTTTAGTGATAACGAATTTGTGTTCATTTTTTATGTTTATCAAAAATTTTTCATATATTACTTAGAAGAATCTTCTATGAGTCTTGTGATAATATCATGGACTGTGTTGTATACAAATACAGCCATTTCTTCAGGTGGTGTAACGCAATCAGAAAAAATCCATGTTTTAAGCATTCCAATACAACCGCTTCTTAAAAACGAATAAACATATTCAGGGGCAATTGATTTGTTAAAACAATATATAAGATTAATCTGTTTTCTTACCTTACTTTCGATTACGTCTTCCATACGTTGTATAAAAAATGCATCGCCGTGATATCCCATTAAAGCTTTTAATGAATCTCTGTTTGCTTCAAAAACAGAAATCAGGTCAGTTACAAAACTGTAACTTTGAGCTCTCGATAATGAAGGATAGGAATCAAGTACCTTCTGAATCTGGGAAATAATGTCGTTTTCCATTTCTTGTAATAGGTCAAATATATCCGTATAATGCAGATAAAAAGTTGAACGGTTTATATTTGCAAGAACAACAAGATTTTTAATTGTAATATCATTAATATTCTGTTTTATCATCATTTGCGCAAGCGTTTTCTTCAAAGCTTCCCTTGTGCGCTGACTACGTTTATCTATTTTAATATTCATGTATAATATTAGTCATTACATATGGTATAATGGCCTTTCCTTTACTTGAAGTTATTTACA
This sequence comes from Eubacterium sp. AF17-7, assembly GCF_003461285.1. NCBI lineage: Bacteria > Bacillati > Bacillota > Clostridia > Eubacteriales > Eubacteriaceae > Eubacterium > Eubacterium sp. AF17-7. Next base: position 77,201 of record NZ_QTWU01000006.1, read on the forward strand.
AAAATATTATAATAGAGGATAAGAAAAAAGACAACATGATGTCTATAAAAATAAGAAATATTTAAGAGGTCAAAAATGAAAAATAAAACAGTTGTAGTAGGGTTATCAGGGGGAGTTGACTCATCGGTTACGGCATATTTATTAAAGAAACAGGGTTACAATGTAATTGGCGTTACAATGCAGGTGTGGCAGAAAGATATTCCTGAAAGTGGAGAAACAGGAATAGCAGAAGTGGAAGACGCAAGGAAAGTGGCGGCGTATTTGGGTATTCCTCATTATGTGCTTAATTTTAATGAAGAATTTCATAAGAATGTTATAGAATATTTTGTTAAAACTTATAATGACGGAAAGACACCTAATCCTTGTGTGGTATGCAACAGATATGTAAAATGGCAGGCTTTAAGGGAAAAGGCAGGAAATTTAGGAGCGGATTATATTGCAACAGGTCATTATGCAAAGATAGAAAAATTAGAAAATGGAAGGTACGCAATTAAAAATTCAAAAACGGCAAAAAAAGACCAGACATATGCATTACATTTACTGACTCAGGAACAGTTAGAACATACAATTATGCCTCTTGGCAGCTATGAAAAAGATGAAGTGCGAAAGATTGCTGAAAGAGTAGGAATTCCTGTTGCATATAAAAAAGACAGTCAGGATATGTGCTTTATTCCCGATGGAAAATATGCAAATTTTATATACAAAGAAACAGGAAAAAGGGCAATACCGGGAGAGATTGTGACAATGGATGGAGAAGTTGTTGGAAAACATAAAGGAATTATTTTTTATACAGTCGGACAGCGAAAAGGTTTGAAATTGCAAAATAAAAATATGTATGTTTGTGAAATCAATGCCAATAAGAATCAGATTGTGGTATGCGACAATGAATCCCTGTTTAAAAAGATAGTAGTTGCGCACAATGTTAATATGATGGCAAAGGAAAGTATTAGTGGAAAACAAAGAGCATTTGCGAAAATAAGATATAACCATGAAGGGGCAGACTGTACTGTGTGGATGGAAGATGAAAAATTGTATTGTGAATTTGACAAACCTCAAAGAGCAGTGACCCCGGGACAATCTTTAGTTGTATATCAGGATGGATATGTGCTTTGCGGAGGAGAAATTATTTCAGAATAAAATATGTTGAAATCAAAAGCACCAACTTTGATGTTTACGGATTGTTCCGTGCTACGCATTCCAATAATCCTACCAAATATTCATAATAAGTAGACAGTAATTATGCAATATCTACTCATTGATACAAATTTGCGTATTTTTTTACAAAATATTTAAAAATAATGTTGACGGATTTTAAACATATGCGTATAATTGTAAGTTGAATAACCAACACTTAATGTGGATAGGTCTATCTCGACGAAGAGAGTTTTTATATATTTATGAGTTCATGATTAGTCGGAGTTATTCAAATTCAAAGAAAGGGATTGCTGTAGTGAAGAAGAAAGACTTTACAGAAAAACTGACAGAATTAGTAGAACTTGGCAAGAAGAATGGTGGAGTGGTTACAACTGCTGATGTTGATAACATGTTTCAGGGGATGCCACTTACAGGCGAACGTAAAGATGCTATTGCCGAGTATATAATTGAAAATGGATTGACAATTAAAACAGGTGATTCAGACGGAAAGTCAGAAACAAAGAAATTAACAAAGAAGACAAGTGTGAAAACTGATGTGGAAGCGGTAGATGATACTGATAATGAAGAGGTGGATAATGCAGAAGAAACTGCATCTGATGCAGAACCAACAGAAGCAGATTTGACACTTGCAGCAGAAGGCCCTATTGATTTAGAACCTACAGATGACGATTTTGAAGATGAAGAAGAAATTGTTGAATTAGATAATGTTGGTTTACTTGAAGGTGTCGGAACAGAAGACCCTGTTAGAATGTACTTAAAAGAAATAGGTACAGTTCCATTGTTAACTGCAGAAGAAGAACTTGAACTTGCCAAACGTAAATCAGAAGGCGATCCTGTTGCTAAAGACAAATTAATAGAAGCTAATTTACGTCTTGTTGTTAGTATTGCTAAGAGATACACAGGAAGAGGTATGAGTTTCCTTGATTTAGTACAGGAGGGCAATTTAGGACTCATAAAAGGTGTTGAAAAATTTGATTACGAAAAAGGATATAAGCTAAGTACATATGCTACATGGTGGATTAGACAGTCTGTAACAAGAGCACTTGCAGACCACGCAAGAACAATCCGTGTACCTGTTCATATGGTTGAGACAATTAACAGAATGTCAAAGATGCAGCGTAAATTAACTTTAGAGTTAGGTTACGAGCCATCAACTCAGGAATTAGCCAATGCATTAGATATAACAGAAGAAAAAGTTTTAGAGATAATGCAGATAGCAAGAGAGCCTGCATCATTAGAAACACCTATCGGTGAAGAAGATGATTCTAACTTAGGAGATTTTGTTGCAGACAACAATACAGTTACTCCGGAAGCTAACATTGAATCAGTTATGCTTAGAGAACACATTGATGTATTACTTGAAGATTTGAAAGAACGTGAAAAGGAAGTTATTATCTTAAGATTTGGCTTAAGAGACGGACATCCAAGAACTCTTGAAGAAGTTGGAAAGGAATTCAATGTTACAAGAGAGCGTATCAGACAGATTGAAGCTAAGGCATTAAGAAAGTTAAGAAATCCTGTTAGAAGTAAGAAGATTAAGGATTTCCTTAATAGTTAATAAATAAAAATTCTTCCGTGCATAAAGAAAAGCATTTTTGCATGGAAGAATTTTTTTATAAAAGGCTTTCTAAAGTAAACCAAATGGTTAAATTAGTTAAGACAAACTAAGTTAAGGCACATACTTAAAATAGAGAAAGTAAAAAAAATAAAAAAATATGTATTTTTTACTTAATTTTACTTGATTTTGTCATAAAAATAGTTTATAAAATTAAGTAAATAAAAAAGTAAGCATAAAGGTACAAAGGCGTACTTCAGTGTTGCTATGCAACTGAGGCAGTCCTTTGTACCTTTTTTATATTCTAACTATCAGGAGGGATACGATGAATCAAAACGAATTATTTGAGAAAGCAAAAAAAGATGGCTTATACGATGAAAGATTTGAACATGATAACTGCGGTATTGGTGCAGTTGTAAACATTAAAGGTATCAAATCTCATGAAACAGTAGAAAATGCTTTAAAGATAGTAGAAAATCTTGAGCATAGAGCAGGTAAGGACGCAGAAGGAAAGACTGGTGACGGAGTAGGTATTTTGTTACAGATTTCACATAAGTTCTTTAAGAAAGCTACAAAGAATTTAGGATTTGACATTGGAAATGAAAGAGAATACGGAGTTGGAATGTTCTTTATGTCTCAGGACGAACTTGTCCGTAAGCGTGAAATGAAAATGCTTGAAATAATAGTTGAGAAAGAAGGACTTGAATTCTTAGGATGGAGAGAAGTACCAACACATCCTGAAATTTTAGGAACTAAGGCAGTTGAATGCATGCCATACATTATGCAGTGCTTCATAAAGAAACCTGAAGATGTAGAAAAAGGATTACCTTTTGATAGAAAATTATACATTGTAAGAAGAGTATTTTCACACAGCAGTGTTGGAACATATACAGTTTCAATGTCTAGTAGAACAATAGTATACAAAGGTATGTTCTTAGTTGGAGAACTTAGAATGTTTTTTGATGATTTACAGAGTAAAGATTTTGAATCAGCTATAGCAATGGTTCATTCAAGATTCTCAACTAACACAAATCCAAGTTGGAAGAGAGCTCATCCAAATAGATTTATTGTTCATAATGGAGAAATAAATACAATTCGTGGAAATGCAGATAACATGCTTGCAAGAGAAGAATCAATGGATAGTGAATATATGAAAAATTCTATTCAGAAAGTTATGCCTGTAGTAGATACAAATGGTTCTGACTCAGCAATGCTTGATAATACATTAGAATTCTTAGTAATGAATGGAGTAGATTTGCCTCTTGCAGTAATGATGTGTATTCCTGAACCATGGGAAAATAACAACACAATTTCACAGAGCAAAAAAGACTTCTATCAGTATTATGCAACAATGATGGAACCATGGGATGGACCGGCATCTATCCTTTTCTCAGATGGAGATTACATGGGAGCAATCCTTGATAGAAACGGACTAAGACCATCAAGATATTATATTACAGATGATGACCAGTTGATTCTTTCATCAGAAGTAGGTGTCCTTGAAATTGACCCTGCAAAAATAGTAGTAAAAGATAGACTTCGTCCGGGACGTATGCTTCTTGTAGATACTGTAAATGGAAAATTAATTGATGATGATGAATTAAAAGAAGAATATGCAACAAGAAAACCATATGGTGAATGGTTAAATAACAATCTTGTATATTTGAAAGATATAAAGATTCCAAATAAAAAAGTTGAATCATATACAAAGGAAGAAAGACAGAGATTACAGAAAAACTTTGGATACACTTATGAAGATTTAAAGAAGATAATTCCAATGGCAAATAACGGAGCAGAAGGAATTAGTGCAATGGGTAAAGATACACCAATAGCAGTACTTAGTGAAGCAAAGAATCCATTATACAATTACTTTAAGCAGTTATTTGCTCAGGTAACAAATCCACCTATTGATGCAATCAGAGAAGAAATAGTTACATCAACTTCTGTTTATATAGGTAAAGACGGAAATATCTTAGAAGAAAAACCTGAAAACTGTAAGGTATTAAAAATTCATAATCCAATTCTTACAAGTACAGATTTACTTAAGATTGAAAATATGAATGTAGATGGATTTAAGGCTGCAAAGGTTCCAATCGTATATTACAAAGGAATTGCATTAGAGAAAGCTATTGAACAGGTATTCGTAGATGTAGATAAAGCGCATAAGGATGGAGCAAATATCATAATACTTTCAGACAGAGGTGTAGATGAATATCATGTACAGATACCGGCACTTTTAGCTGTATCAGCAGTACATCAGCATCTTGTAAAAACAAAGAAAAGAACAACACTTTCACTTATTCTTGAAAGTGGTGAACCAAGAGACGTACATCATTTTGCAACATTACTTGGTTATGGTGCAAGTGCAATCAATCCTTATTTGGCACATGATACAATCAAACAGATGGTTGATGAAAATATGATTGATAAAGACCCATACGCAGCAATTGATGATTATAACGATGCGATACTTCATGGAATAGTTAAGATAGCATCTAAGATGGGTATTTCAACAATTCAGTCATATCAGGGATCACAGATTTTTGAAGCAATCGGAATTAGTAGTGAAGTAATTGATAAATATTTTACAGGAACTGTAAGCAGAGTAGAAGGTATCACAATGCGTGATATTGAAGAAAATGTTGAAGAACTTCATTCAAAAGCATTTGATCCATTAGGACTTGATGTCGACCTTACTCTTGAAAGTTCAGGCTCTCATAAATTAAGAAGTGGAAAAGAAGAACATAAATATAATCCACAGACAATTCATACTCTTCAAATGGCAACATGGACAGGAAACTATGATTTATTTAAACAGTATACGCATATGATTGACGAGGAAATGAGTCCGGTACATTTAAGAGGATTAATTGACTTTAAATATCCTGAAAATGGTGGAATCCCAATTGATGAAGTAGAAAGTGTTGATTCAATTGTAAAGAGATTTAAGACAGGAGCAATGTCATATGGTTCAATTTCTCAGGAAGCACATGAAACAATGGCAATTGCAATGAATATGATTGGCGGAAAATCAAATTCAGGTGAAGGTGGAGAAGCTCCTGAACGTTTAGTTGTTGGAAAAGACGGACTTAACAAATGTTCAAAGATTAAGCAGGTTGCTTCAGGACGTTTTGGTGTTACATCAAGATATCTTGTAAGTGCAGAAGAAATTCAGATTAAAATGGCACAGGGTGCTAAACCTGGTGAAGGTGGACACTTGCCTGGAAAGAAAGTTTATCCTTGGATTGCAAAAACAAGATATTCAACACCGGGTGTAAGCTTAATTTCGCCACCACCTCATCATGATATTTATTCAATTGAGGATTTGGCACAGCTGATTTATGATTTGAAAAATGCAAACAGAGATTCAAGAATTTCAGTTAAATTAGTTTCGGAAGCAGGTGTTGGCACTGTAGCAGCAGGTGTTGCAAAAGCAGGTGCACAGGTAATTCTTATTTCAGGATTTGATGGAGGTACAGGTGCAGCTCCGGGTAACTCAATTTACAATGCAGGACTTCCTTGGGAACTTGGATTAGCAGAAGCACATCAGACATTGATTGCAAATGGTCTTAGAAATAAAGTTATTGTTGAAACAGATGGTAAGTTAATGAGCGGACGTGATGTAGCAATTGCTGCAATGCTTGGTGCAGAGGAATATGGATTTGCGACAGCTCCATTAGTAACAATGGGATGCGTAATGATGAGAGTATGTAACCTTGATACATGTCCTGTTGGTGTGGCAACACAGAATCCTGAACTTAGAAAGAGATTCAAAGGAAAACCTGAATATGTTGTTAACTTTATGAAATTTATAGCTCAGGAACTGCGAGAATACATGGCAAAACTTGGTGTTAGAACAGTAGATGAATTAGTTGGCAGAGCTGATTTGTTAAAGGTAAAAGAAAATGTTACTGCAGGTCATGCACCTGAAGTAAATCTTGATAAGATAATCAATGCTGATTTTGCAAATGAAAGAGTTCAGTACAATAAGAAGAATGTATACGACTTTAAGTTAGAGCAGACAAAAGATGTAACTGTATTATTGAAAAAATTAGGTAAGGCTTTAGATGCTAAAAAGACAGCGAGTGTTGAAGTTGATGTAAATAATTTAGACAGATCGTTTGGTACAATATTCGGTTCAGAAATTACAAAGAAATATAATGATACATTAGATGACGATATGTACGTTGTAAAATGTAACGGTGCCGGTGGACAGAGCTTTGGTGCATTTATTCCTAAGGGATTAACTATAGAGCTTACAGGTGATAGTAACGATTATCTTGGTAAAGGTTTATCGGGTGGAAAGATTGTTGTTAAACCACCTAAAGAATCTAAGTTTAAGCAGGATGAAAACATCATTATCGGAAATGTTGCTTTATATGGTGCGACAAGTGGAAGTGCATATATAAACGGTGTAGCAGGAGAACGTTTCTGTGTAAGAAATTCAGGTGCTACAGCAGTTGTAGAAGGTGTTGGAGAACACGGATGTGAATACATGACAGGCGGACGTGTAGTAATTATCGGTAAAGTAGGTAAGAACTTCGCAGCAGGTATGAGCGGCGGTGTTGCTTATGTACTTGATGAAAACAACGATTTATATATGAAAACAAATAAAGAGTTAGTATCTACAGAAGAGTTGTCAAATAAATATGATGTTCAGGAATTAAAGAAAACGCTTGAAGAACATGTTAAATATACAAACTCAGTACGAGGAAAAGAAATACTTGAAAACTTTGAAGAATATCTTCCAAAATTCAAGAAAATCATTCCTTACGATTATAAGAAGATATTAAATGCCATTGCAAAAATGGAAGAAAAAGGATTAAATCCGGAACAGGCACAAATCGAAGCATTTTATGCGGCAACAAGATAGGACAAGCAATAAATAATTACTACGCCGGCAGGACGTTTACGTACTGCCGAAGGAAGTAATTATTTATTATTTGCGTAGCAAAGCGAGTGAGATGAAGCAGCGGAGGCTGCGGAATCGAACTGCTTGTCCTATCGGTTAGAGGTAGGATAGCAAAGCGAGTGAGATGAAGCAGCAAAGGCTGCGGAATCGAACTGCTTGTCCTATCGGTTAGAGGTAGGATAGCAAAGCGAGTGAGATGAAGCAGCAAAGGCTGCGGAATCGAACTGCTTGTCCTATCGGTTAGAGGTAGGATAGCAAAGCGAGTGAGATGAAGCAGCGAAGGCTGCGTAATCGAACTGCATGTCCTAATGGAAGAAATTTAAATGAAGAGGAGAAAGAAAAATGGGAAAACCAACAGGATTTTTAGAATATGAGCGTGAAGATGCACCGGCTTATTCACCAAAAGAAAGAATAAAAAACTTTAATGAATTTCACGAACCATTATCATTTGAAAAACAAAGATGCCAGGCTGCAAGATGTATGGATTGCGGAGTTCCATTTTGTCAGTCAGGTAAAATGTTAGCAGGCATGGCATCAGGTTGTCCTCTAAATAACCTTATACCTGAGTGGAATGACCTTTTATATCATGGAAATATGGAACAGGCTTATAATCGTTTACACAAGACAAACAATTTTCCTGAATTTACATCAAGAGTATGTCCTGCTTTATGTGAAAAGGCATGTACCTGTGGATTGAATGGAAATCCGGTTTCATGTAGAGCAAATGAAAATACAATTATTGAAAATGCATATGCAAAAGGATTTGCGGCAGCAAAGGCTCCATCAATGAGAACAGGAAAAAAGGTTGCAGTTATCGGCTCAGGTCCTTCAGGACTTGCAGCAGCTGACCAGCTTAATAAACGCGGACATAATGTTACAGTATTTGAACGTGCAGACAGAGTTGGTGGATTACTTATGTATGGAATTCCAAATATGAAACTTGAAAAGCATATTATTGATAGAAAAATCAATATTATGAAAGAAGAAGGCGTTGAATTTGTAACAGGCAAAGATATTGGAAAAGATATAAAGGCAGACAAGATATTGAAAGAATATGACAGAGTAATTCTTGCGTGCGGAGCTACAAATCCAAGAGATATTAAGGCTACGGGAAGAGATGCAAATGGAATTTATTTTGCAGTAGATTTCTTAAAATCAACAACAAAGAGTTTGCTTGATAACGGACTTAAAGAAGGAACTTTCGTTTCAGCAAAAGGTAAAGATGTAATTGTTATTGGTGGCGGCGATACAGGAAATGATTGTGTAGGAACATGTATCCGTCACGGAGCAAAAAGCGTATTACAGTTAGAGATGATGCCAAAAGCACCGGATGAAAGAGCAGCAAATAACCCATGGCCTGAATGGCCAAAAGTCTGCAAGACAGACTATGGTCAGGAAGAAGCAATTGCTGTATTTGGACATGACCCAAGAGTTTACCAGACAACAGTTAAAGAATTCAAGAAAGACAAAAATGGAAATCTTGAAAAAGTTGTTTTAGTTAAATTAGAGTCAAAGAAAGATGAAAAGACGGGAAGATTTAACATGGTAGAAATACCGGGAAGTGAATATGAAGTAAAGGCTCAGCTCGTGTTAATAGCAGCAGGATTTCTCGGTAGTCAGGATTACGTAACAAAGGCATTTGGTGTTGCTGTAAATGAAAGAACAAATGTCAAGACAGCACCTGAAAGTTATCAGACAAATGTAGACAAAGTATTCACAGCAGGAGATATGCATAGAGGTCAGTCGTTAGTTGTATGGGCAATTCATGAAGGCCGTGAAGCAGCAAAGGCTGTTGATAAAAGTCTTATGGGATATACGAATTTATAAAAAATAGGGTTGCAAAAAGCAGCCCTATTTTTATGTAAATTTTTCACAAATGTTAATAAGAAATATTCAAGTTCACAAAAACTTAATGCAAGTTTACAAAGAGTTAAAGGAGGAAGTCTTGCACATCATTGTTTTTGTGGATATAATGAATAAGAATTTAGGGGAAGAGAAAATAACTTTTTTCTTCGGAAAGGAAATGACATGAGTGAAAATATAAATGAAAATATGACTGAGAAAGAGGCTAAGAAGGCAGAAGAACTGAAGAAAAAAGAATTGGAGAGGGCAAAGTATCAGGAACAGTTAAATGACCCGAATTTGACTAAGAAAGAAAAGAAAAAGATAAAAAGAAAACTAGAAGAATTAGAACCATTTGACTTGAAGAAAGAAGTTTTCAGTTGGATTAGAATATTTATTGCGGCAGTTGTAATTGCATTTTTAGTAAATAATTTTGTAATAATTAATGCAAATGTACCAAGTGGTTCAATGGAAACAACAATTATGACTAAAGATAGAATGCTTGGTAACAGACTGGCATATAAAACAGGCGACATAAAGCGTGGAGATATTGTAATTTTTAAATTCCCGGATGATGAAAGTCAGTTATTTGTAAAGAGAGTAATCGGTTTGCCTGGTGATAAGGTTGTAATTAAAGAAGGAAAAATTTACATAAATGATTCAGAAGAACCATTAGAAGAAGATTATTTGCCTGAGGAATGGACAGTTGGAAATGATGTAAGCAATCTTCCTGATGGAAAGAACGAATACAATGTGCCGGAGGGAAGTTATTTCTTAATGGGTGATAACAGAAATATTTCAAATGATGCAAGATACTGGAATAACACTTATGTAAAGAAAGATAAAATAATTGCAAAAGCAATGTGCGTTTATTTCCCATTTAATCATATGCATGCTTTAGAATCAGCGGAATATAATTAGAAAAATACAGAAAAATAATAAAAAGAGTTTCGTATGTATCAGTTTAAAACAGATGTAAAATCTGAAAATTGAAAGTGATACAAATACGAAGCTCTTTTTATTCCTCAAAAAATGGGGAAAACTAAGCTTGCTTTCTTATTTTATTATAAATTAAGACAATAGTAATCAAGACTTGAATCGACAACAAATCCCATCGACTGATAAAGGCGGAATGCAGGTATATTACTTTTAGTAACGTGAAGAATTATTTTGTCAATATTTATTTCGTCTAAATAACCTAACAGACAGTTAATTAAGTGTGCACCAAGTCCAAGTCCACGATATTTTTTTATAATTTCAACTTCACTTAAAATACAATAGGAATCATTTATTAAAGTTATTGAGCATGAACCGACAAAAAAGTCGTCTTTAAAAAATGCACATTGTTGCGCACCTTTACCTGATTCTGTTATATCTATGTCAAATTCAGAAGGATAAATGATTAAATTTTTCAAATTTAAAGACATTTTACATTCTGTATCTGAGTATCTGAAATTATTTTTTCTCAAAACTTCAGCTGCATTTTTGCAATGAGCAGGAAGCGGAAATGAAAGATTGATATTTTTATATTCTTCTTTAACAGCAGTTAATAATTGAGAAAAAATTCCGTTGTTACGATAGGCAGGCAGAACAAAACCACATACATCAAAGTTTTGCCTGTCGATTCCGGAAAGACAAATAAATCCTAATATATTATTGCTGTCATCACTAAAATAAAAAAATCCCGGGTGACCAAATAAATAAGAGTCATCCTCCTCGTAAAAAAAGGAATATTTTTTCGAATCATTCTGACAACAAATGGATACAATATTTTTTAGTACATCCATATGGTCAGAACGGACAGTTTTTTCAATTGTTAAACCCATAAAAATCCTCCCAACAACTGTTTCCAATAAAACTATTGTATCACATTTTGGAGAATTTTAGAGATAAAATATTGGAAGTAATGGAGATTAAATATATTACAGATGTGGTCAAGTATGAATGTTTGTAGTAAAATATCAAATGGACTGATTAAAAATGAGAGGAAAGTAAAATGATACGTATTGGATCCCATGTTGGAATGAATGGTAAAGAAATGATGCTTGGTTCTGCAAAGGAAGCAGCTTCATATGGTGCAAATGTGTTTATGGCTTACACAGGTGCTCCGCAAAATACAAGAAGAAAAGAAATAAGTGAATTAAATATTGATAAAGCATGGGAATATATGGATGAACATGGAATAGATGAAGTGGTAATTCACGCACCGTATATTATTAATCTGGCAAATACAGTTAAACCTGAAACTTATGAATTAGCTGTAGAGTTTCTTGCAAAAGAGATTGAAAGAGCACAGGCGATGAGGGCAAAAAGCATGGTGCTTCATCCGGGTTCTCACGTTGGAGCAGGAGTAGACGCAGGAATTAACAAAATTATCGAAGGTTTAAATGAAGTACTTACGAGTGATACTAAGATAAATATTGCACTTGAAACAATGGCAGGAAAGGGCAGTGAAATCGGAAGAAATTTCGAAGAACTTGCAAGAATTTATGATGGTGTAAAATACAATGATAAATTAAGAGTGTGCTTTGATACATGCCATGTAAATGACAGTGGATATGATTTGGTAAATGATTTAAGTGCGACTTTAGAAAAATTTGATAAGACAATCGGAACAGACCAGATTGCGGTATTTCATATAAATGACAGCAAAAATGAACTTGGAGCAGGTAAAGACAGACATGAAAATATCGGCAAAGGTTATATTGGCTTTGAAACATTGCACAAAATAGTTCATTTGCCTGAATTTGAGAGCGTTCCTAAAATTTTGGAAACTCCATATATTAAAGATGAAAATGACAGTAAGAACTCATATCCTCCATACAAGGAAGAAATAGCGATGCTTCGCAAGTGATTTCATATTTTTATCATAAATAAGATTGATAATATGATGATAGGTAAATCAAAGGCAACTATACATCTTACGATAACAGCCATTCATCATAAATGCTTAAATGATTACTAAGGAGACAAAATAATGAGTAATTTGATATACAGCCTCAACGCTACAGTTCCTGTATTTTTGGTAATTGTAGTAGGATATGTTTTGAAAAAAATTGGCTGGATAACACCTGAATTTATAAAGGTCGCAAATAAAATAAATTTTAAAGTTACATTGCCATGCCTTTTGATACAGGATTTAATGAATACAGATTTTAGACAGGAATTTGATGGCAAATATATTTTGTATTGCATGATAGTGACATCACTATGTTTTTTCGCAACATGGACGCTTGCAAAAGCATTCCTAAAAGATAAAAGTCTTGTTCCGGAATTCGTGCAGGGTTCATTTAGGGGAAGTGCGGCAGTGCTTGGAACGGCATTTGTATTAAATATGTATGGTGACACAGGAATGGTTCCGCTTATGATTATTGGGGCAGTTCCGCTTTATAACATATATTCTGTAATAGTGCTTACAATAGAAAGCCCAAGAAGAGAAGAAATTGAAGGCTCACCTGTCAAAAATACAATAAAAGGTATTGCTACAAATCCAATTATTATAGGTATTGTAGTAGGATTGCTACTTTCAATTTTCAGAGTAGATTTCCCACTTATGATAGATAATACTATTGGGAATATAGCAAAAATGGCAACACCTTTAGCTTTGCTTGCGATTGGCGGCTCATTTGAATTTTCAAATGCATTAAAGAAAATGGGACCGGCAGTTACAGGTTCAGCCATAAAACTTGTAATTATGGCTGCTGTATTTTTACCTGTTGCAGTGTGGCTTGGTTACAGAGATGCTAAGTTAATGGCATTAGTAATAATGTTAGGTTCACCAACAACGCCAAGTTGTTACATAATGGCAAAAAATATGAAGTGTGATGGAACTCTTACAAGCAGTATGGTAGTAATAACTACTATGATGTCAGCATTTACAATAACATTAATTGTTTTTGTATTGCGTACATTAGGATATTTGTAGAAGAAAACACAATGAACAAAGTTTATTTTTATAAAGGTTTCTGATGATTAGCTGCCGACTTAAAGAAGAGGCAATACATATTTTAGGAGGAACAGAATATGAAGAGAATAGAGCAAAAAGTAGAAGATACATGGTGTCTTGAAGATATGTTTGAAAGTGATGATTTCTGGGAGGAGGAATTTGGAAGACTCCAGAGAATGATTTTTCAGTATGAAGATTTTGAAGGCACACTAGGAGAAAGTGCAGACAGTCTTCTTGAATATCTTAAATTCAATGATGAAACAAATTTGCTAATGGAGCGTTTATATGTTTATGCAAATATGAGATATCATCAGGATATGGCAAACAGCATGTATCAGGAATTTGCTGCCAGAGCACAGAAATTAATGGTGGAGATAAGTGGCGCAAGTGCATTTGCTGAACCTGAAATATTAGAAATAACAACAGAAAAAATAAATATATTTTTTAATGAAAATCCTGAACTTGAAACTTATAAGAGATACATTAGTGAAATTTTAAGAGGTAAAAATCATACTCTTGATAAAAAGACAGAGACAATCCTTGCAAAAAGCAGACAGATGGCAAATGCAGCGGAAAATATTTTTTCAATGTACAATGGAGCTGATATTAAATTCCCTTCAATTACAACGGAGGAAGGGGAAGAGATAGAAATTACCCACGGAAATTTTGTGCCATTGTTGGAAAGTGTGGACAGGGAAGTGAGAAAAGCAGCATTTGAAGGTGTATATGAAACTTATGGTAAGATGAGAAATACATTGGCTGCTACATTTGCAGCAAATTTGGATCAGGCAAATTTTTATGCACAGGTTAGAAACTTTTCATCAGCAAGAGAAATGTATCTGTATGGAAGCAATATTCCTGAAAGTGTGTATGATAATTTAATAGAAACAGTTCACAAAAATATGGATAAGATGCATAAGTATGTATCTCTTAGAAAAAAGATTTTGGATGTTTCAGAACTTCATATGTATGATTTGTATACTCCGATTGCTAAGGCACCGGATACAAAATATTCATTTGAGGCAGCAAAGGATATCGTGTTAGAAGGCTTAGCTCCTATGGGAGAAGAATATATTAAAGTATTAGAAGAAGGATTTGACAACAGATGGATTGACGTGTATGAAAATGAAGGCAAAAGAAGTGGAGCTTATTCATGGGGCGCTTACGGAACACATCCATATGTTCTTATGAATTATCATGGAACATTAGATCATGTATTTACTTTGGCACATGAAATGGGACATGCTATACATTCTTATTATTCAGACGCAAATCAGCCGTATGTAAATGCCGGATATAAGATTTTCGTGGCAGAAGTTGCATCAACATGTAACGAATCGCTTCTTATACAGCATTTGCTTAAAATTACTGAAGATGAAGAAGAAAAAACTTATTTGATAAATCATTTTCTTGAACAGTTTAAGGGAACATTATATAGACAGACAATGTTTGCTGAATTTGAAAAAATTGCCCATAGCATGGTACAAAATGGTGAGGGTGTAACAGCAGACAGACTTTGTGGAATATATTACAATCTTAATAAAGAATATTTTGGAGATGACATTGTAATAGATAAGGAAATTGAACTTGAATGGGCAAGGATTCCACATTTTTACAATCCATTTTATGTATATCAGTATGCGACAGGGTTATCAGCAGCAATTGCGTTATCAAAGCGTATATTAGAGGAAGGAAAGCCGGCAGTTGAGGATTACATGAAATTCCTTACAGGCGGAAGTTCACAGGATCCGATTGAGTTGTTAAAGATAGCGGGCGTTGACATGACAAGCTCAGAACCGATAGAGACAGCACTTGAATTATTTGGAAATTTATTAGAGGAACTTCAGAAAATAACAAATTAGGAGATTTATGAACAAAGAAAAATTCAGATTAGACATGCAGGGCGCTATATTTGACCTGGATGGAACTTTATTTGACTCAATGTGGGTATGGAATCAGGTAGATTTAGATTTCTTAGGTAAAAGGGGATTTGAAGTGCCTGACGATTATACAAAAGCAATAGCACATATGGATGCACATCGCACGGCAAGATACACAATAGACCGATTTGGGTTAAGTGAAGATATAGACGACATTGTAAATGAATGGTTTGAAATGGCAAAAGATAAATATGCTTATGATGTAATTTGCAAACAGGGAGCGTATGAGTACGTTGAAAAATTGCACAATCAAGGCGTAAAGATAGCCATTGCCACTTCATCAGATAAAGTTTTATTTGAAAAGACATTAGAACGTACAGGCTTAAATAAATTCATAGATGCAGTTGTAATGGTAAAGGAAGTGAACAAAGGCAAATCCCATCCTGATGTGTATTTGGAGGCGGCCAGAAGGCTTGGCACAAATCCATGCGATACGGTTGTGTATGAAGATATACTTGCAGGAATTCTTGGAGCAAAAAAAGGCGGCTTTAAGACAGCAGCAGTATATGAGGAACGCTCAAAGGAAGATGAAAAAGAAATATTAAAAGAATGTGATTATTACATAGATAGTTTTATAAATTTTTTGTAAAATAGAATATGAAACTAATTTAAATAGTTAAAATAATGATTAAGAACAATAGCAATAGTAAAAATAGGAAACAAAATGAACGAAGTTCATTTTCTATAAATGTTTTCGACGAATAGCCGTCGACCGAAAGGCGGGGGCAATACATATTATATAGGAGGTAGAATATGAATCCGGCAGCATTGTTTAAAATAAAAGGAGCTTGGCAGAAGTTTTCAAATAATCACCCAAGATTAGTACCGTTTTTGAATGCAGCAAATGCAAAAGGAATAACACCTGACACTATAATTGAAGTTAAAATTACTTACACTGACGGACAGGATTTAACTACAAATGTAAAGATAAAACAGGAAGATTTGGATTTGTTTGCACAGATAAGTGAAATGACGAGATAAGAATAAAAAAGTCGAAAAAGTTGAGAAAATTAAAAAATTGTTGACAACAGCTGAGTCTTATAGTATAGTAATTCTTGCATTTAATGCGCGCGAGTGGCTCAGTGGTGGAGCACCTCCTTGCCAAGGAGGGGGTCGCGGGTTCGATCCCCGTCTCGCGCTTTTATTTTTTTAGAGGTATCCAGTGGATACCTCTTTTGTTATTTTGTTCCTGCAACGTGTATCGAACCCGCGCGGGTTCGATGTCTCGCCTGCCGGCTCGGACGTTGCTTTTGCTTCGCAGAGGTGTCCACCGGACACCAGCAACCCGTCTCGCTTTTTGGGTAACGATAAATAACTATACTGACAGTTAGTGGTTGAAATCTTGAAACGTTTGAAAATTCAATATATAATTATAATATTAAACGGATAAGTGTGACGAAGATTAAAAATGATTTTACTGACAAGCAATATCGTTATGAAATATATTTGTCAGACCTAAGAAAAGTTGTATAGGAGAAATGCAAAATAGTAATAAACACCCGATAAAGAAGGTACAAATAGGTAAGATTGAATTATAAAAGCTATGAAGAGAGGTAGTGGATATGGAAAAAGACCCGTTTAAGGAATATTTGAGGGAGTCTGAACCGGATAAAGCTTATAAAGGTTATGCTTGGAGTACGGCAATCGGACTTCAGGCGCTGGACGGACTCAAAACATCTAAATAAATGCACTCGTTCGTGCAAACTATACGAACCTGCAAAAAGGTATTCACGAAACAACAGAATATTTGGAAGCGTTTCCCAGAAACTTGCTTTTGAACGAGAAAAAAGAACTTCATAATCGAAATCTTCATATAAGTGGACATTGAAAATAAAAAAGTGGACATTCAAGACGAAAAGGTGAATATTGAAAATATACTTTCCGAAAAAAGCAGCGATTTCTCGATAAAAACGACAGTTCATATCCATAGACTTTTTGATGGGTTTGGTTTTGATGAAGTTTTTGGAAGAAGTGCAGTTATGGAACTTCTTGAGATGAAAAGTTCAGGTGCTTCAAAACTTATTTCCAATTTGGTGCAGGCGGATATTATTGAACCGGTATCTGGTTATGGAAAAGGAAAATATAAATTTAAGAAGTAAATTAGAGAATTCTAAGGAGTGATGATTACTGATGACATCTTAAAAGATATTAGTGAGGCACTATCGAAAAAAATAAAAAAGGACTTTACAAAATATAAAGAGTATAGTATATTATTTTTTGCGTGTGATGTGCACGTAAGATTTGCGCGAGTGGCTCAGTGGTGGAGCACCTCCTTGCCAAGGAGGGGGTCGCGGGTTCGATCCCCGTCTCGCGCTTTTATTTTTTAAGAGGTATCCAATGGATACCTCTTTTGTTATTTTGTTCCCACGACGTGTATCGAACCCGCGCGGGTTCGATGTCTCGCCTACCGGCTCGGTCGTTGCTTCTGCTTCGCAGAGTCATCCACCGGATGACCGCAACCCGTCTCGCGCTTTTTTTTTACATTTTTAGGAGTTTTTTGTGTTTGTACATATATATGGAAAATCTTAAAATTAAAACACTTTCCTAAAAAATTAATCCCATATATAAAATTAGGATACTAACAAATAACTCTTTAAAAGTGTATAATTGCAATGAATATTTAATCAAATGAAAGAGAGGTTAAGAAATGAAAGGGTTAAAGAAATTTGGTGCAATTATTTGTGCCATTGCAATGATAGTATCTTCGATTACATACTATCCAACAAGCAATGTAAGTGCAGCAACAGCATTACCTAAGAAAGTAATAGGACTTGTTGCTAATAGCAAAAGTGGTTCGGATACAATTGAAAATGCAATTATGTTTGCATGGGCAGGAGCCGATGACCCAGCAAATGTAGCTGGATATGATCCAACAGTTACATCAACAGTTATTTATATTTACAAGGATGGAAAGCAAGTTACAAAGATTGGCAATGCTACAAAAGGCGGTGTAGTAGGTGGACTTTCAGCAGGTTCATATACAGCAAAGGCCGCAAATGTAAACAGCATGGGAGAAGGAGACTTATCAGAAACAGTTAGTTTTACAGTAACAGGAGCAACTCTTAATTACACATATCCTGTTAATTGCATAGGTCCAAAAACACCGGCGGGATTAAGTTATATTACAGGAAATCCGGAAGTTCCTGCTGACAATCCGGCGCAGGCAGACAATAAATTAGGTGTTGCATGGGCAGCATCATCAAACGCAAGTATTCCATCAGCAGATTCATCAGTTGTAGGATACAATTTATATTTATTTGATGCAAAGACAGGTACACCTTACAGACGTGTATATGTAGACGGAATTACCAAGTCAAATGTTATATTGGAAAGTGTATCGGCAGGTGAATATCTGGCATATTTATCAGCAGTGGATGCAGAAGGCAGAGAGTCAGCTTTGGCGGCAACATCATTTGGTCAGTCATCAAAGGTTACTGTTAAAGGTCAGGTTATAGATAATGCACAGTCATTTGACAAACCAAATCAGCCAAATTTACCACTTGGACTTTCAATTTTAACAGAAGGTATAGACTATGGATTTACTATTGCATGGTCTGGTGAGGCAGATTTAACAGGTCAGAGATTGAATCTTTTTGTAGATGGTGTTTGTATTAAGGTAGGAATCAATGGGGATGTGGCAAGTTACTATGAAAACAGACTTGCGACAGGTACATATGAAGTAGAAGTAAGATCACAGTATACAAGTAACAATGTAGAATCATTTGGATTAAAGAAAACTGTGTCAATTAAGGCAGACCCTGGACTCTCAGGAAAAACACCTGCAGAACTTGCAGATCCTGCATATTCAGAATACGAGGAACCAACTACAAATCCAACAACTACTGCAGAAAATGAAACAACACCAGTAGTTGAGACAACTCCATCAGTTGAGACAACACCATCAGTTGAGACAACACCTGAAATAGAAACTACAACTGAGAAAACAGAGACAACACCATCAGTTGAGACAACACCTGAAATAGAAACTACAACTGAGAAAACAGAGACAACATCAGCAGTAGAAACTACAAAGCCACAGGAGTCAAATACAAATGCACAAACAACGACTAAAAAACAACCAAGTCAGACTACAGAAAAATCATCTGTAAATGTTGGAAAGGCAGTTGTTAAAAAAGCAATTAAAAAGAAAAATGCTAAGAAAATAAGTCTTACATTGAAGAGAGTTAAAGGCGCAACCAAGTACAAAGTACAGATTGCAAAAGATAAGAAGTTTAAAAAGACAATAGTGACAAAAACAACTAAGAAATTGACATATAGTGTATCAAATAGCAAGTTTATAAAGGCTAAAAAATTGTATGCAAGAGCAAAAGCCATTGTTGTCAAAGGAGAGAAAACTTATCAGGGCAAATGGTCAAAGCCAAAGCAGGTTGAGATAAAAAAATAAAATTATAAACAGTTAAAAATAGAAGGGAAAGCCAAAATCCGGTTTTCTCTTCTTTTTTTAATGCTTGGAAATAGACAAACAGCCATATGACAAAACGTTACCTCAAGGATTGGGCTTATTCAAAAATTATAGACTATCAATTAACCTCTAAAGCCTTTGGCAGTATGGCATTGATATTACGAGAAATTTTTGATTTGGCTTCTGATGAAGAATTTAACATTATTGACAGAAATATTAAATATCGGTCTGTTCATAAGATAAGAAAAACTGTATGTTCTACTCTGATTGATTCAGGTATCAATATTAACACAGTTCGTGAAATCATGGTACACTCCGACGAAGAAACAACTTTAAGAAATTATACATTTGACACTAATGAAGCGTCAGACACCGATAAAGCAGTCATTAAAGCCTTATCTATTTAGCTAACAGTAACTACAAGGTAACTTAAAAGTAATTAAAAGTAATTAAAAGTAACCTTATTTATCGGGATAAATTGCCAGAACCCCTTTATTTATGGGGACTCTGAACAATTCACTTTAGGGTTCGATGTCTCGCCTACCGGCTCGGTCGTTGCTTCTGCTTCGCAGAGTCATCCGCCGGATGACCGCAACCCGTCTCGCACTTTTTTTATGGTGCGCCTCGAACCCACACGGGTTATCTTAATAAAAGGTAAAGTCTAGTTATTTTTGTTGCTTTTTATTACAGTAGCAAATTTTTGACCATTATTATCCATGTTGCAACCAATTACAAAATCAATGATTTCCTGCAATTGTTGTGCCATAAATTCTTTTGTATAAGATTCCATATAACCTATTGCACGGTCATTGTATTTGGCACGTTCAGTCTCTGATGCAAGAACTTCCTGATGATATTCATACATGCTTTTCATTTGTTCTTTTAATTCATCTAAATATTTTTTTGCCTCATCGATATTGTCTAATCGAATTTCTGCAAAAATAATAAACTTATAAATATCTCTCATAAAGCCTCGACAATATGATTTCATTTCTTTTTTCTGGCAAAAAGTTTCCATTAATGAAAGAGAATATTTGCCATGTTCAACAGCTTTCTTAGGATTTCCCCAAGCAAAACTTTGTACTGCATATAAATTCTCTTTGTTAATTGCTCTGACAAAATTTTGAAGATTAACAGTTAAAACTTTACTCATTTCTTCAAATCCATTTTCAAATAAAGTAATTTGAGCTAGTATGCTTTCCTGCAGACGATTCGATTTTATTGTTGGAAGCTGTTCGATATGCTCCCTGGCATATGCATAATTTCCATCATGAATATAAATCCAGGCGAGTGCAAAATGAGCTCTTTCATTCCATTCTCTATCATCTGTAAATCTTATTGCATTTGAACCATATTTAATTGCAAGTTCCCTAAATTCAGACCATTTATCTTCCGCAAAATGATTATAGTGAACAAAACGGCTTAAATTTGCAACCTGATCTACGAAATAAACTGAATAAATATAATTATCAGGATCTTCGTAGACCTTCTTTAACATGAACTGGCATTTTGCCAATGCAGCTTCCTCGTTGCTTTCTGCATCTGCTTCAATTTTTTCGATGTTTCTCTTAAGATTAATATAGATTTGACTGTCATATTTTTCTTCATTAATGCCAAAAAGTGAGTCCGTAGAAACACGAAGAGTTTTTGCAAGTGGTACAACTAAAGAAATATCCGGCATTCCGGTTCCGTTTTCCCATCTGCTTACCGCCTGTGGTGTTACTCCTACATGCATAGCAAGTTCTTCTTGTGTTAAACCTAATTGTTTACGTATTTTTTTTATATTATTTCCTATTGATTCCATAAAATTTTTAGCCAATAATCTGGCATCCTCCTAATTGATTATCGGTACCGTGATTAAAATATATCATTGAACATTTGACTACACAAACAATGCTCTATTACATGAATTCAATTTTGCGTTGAGTTAAAAAGAGCAGGGGTGTTGTTAAAAAAGTATAACATAGCTTGTTATTAATTTAGCAAAATCTTTAGAATAGTTAAATTATTAATACTGAATGAAAGATAGTAAAAGGTGTGACTGTATTGACGGTGTATAGCACAAACACGCTTCAAGCGATGAAAGTGTAATATATAAGTCAAAACACTACCACCATGGCGCAAAACCAGTTAAATAAACACTCAACATATAAAATAGTGTACTAAAAATAAAAAATGAGAACTTTAATTATTCAGTGAAAAAAAGTATTATGATTAATATAAAATTGAAAGGGAGCAGATTATTTATCTGTTCGGATATAGATTTTCCATCAAGGAAAATCAGGAGAGGGTTTAAATATTATATAGTGTAACGGGAGGTAAAAGGGAGCAGTAGTTGCTCTCTTTTATTGTATAAAGTGATAATTTAATTTAAGTATTTTTGTATAGTCATACAAAGTCGTGTAAAGTTGGTGTGATTTTATGGAAATCAAAAATGTAATCTGATATAATAGCAACTAACGGCGACGTCGGTAAGAACGGCTAGTCATGTAACGATTTAGATATATGAAGGTATTGGTTAATTAACCATTATATATCATAAAATAAAAGACGCAAAGGAGACAGAATAATGGGCGAATTAGTTTTTAGAGGCATTCAGGTAAATGAAATCGACATGTCAAATGAATTACAGGGACAGGTAAAGTTAGATATTGAACAGAGAGCATCTTTCAATGTTAAATATACACAGGATATGAAACATTGTATCGCAACTTGTGTAGTAGATATGATGAATAAGAATGCACCAAATGATTTTAATTTCAAAATAAGCGTAAGAGCAAGCTTTGATATTGAAGGAGAAATGGAAAAGAAAGAAGTACATAAGAAAGCATACGATGAAATGTATCCACATATGAGAGCATTAACAATGTCAGTACTGACAACAGCAGGTATGCCACCTATTGTAATTCCAAAGATTAAGATGGATGAAAACAACATCAAAGTTGAATCAGGAAACAAAAAAGAAGAAGAGAAGTTCTATAGCTAAAGTAAAATATAACAATATAATAATAAAGTGAGAAGAAAAATTTCTTAATTATAATTAAATATAACAGTAAAAAAATAAGAAAGGATTTTCTTCAATTGCAATTAAATATAATGATAAAAAAGGGATAAAAACATTTTTATCCTTTTTTTATTGGTTAAATAGTAAAAATAGGAGAAAAAGCTTCAAAAATTTACAAAAACGACCTAAAAAATGTGCATTATGTATAAAGAAATAGATGAAACATAGAAAAAATTCACAAAAAAAATAATATTTTTAAAGAATATTGCAAAAAACGTTTTTAATTATTAAACTAAAGAAGTATTAGATTTTTAGGTAATATAATAATCTAAACCCTTTCAATTTTATGGCATCTTAGAGGCATCTAAGATGCCATTTCCTGTTTCTGATGTAGAATCAATTTGAAAAAAGTGTTTATTCTATAAAAAAGATTCCCATAGTGCTATTAGTAAAAATAAAAAACTCACCATAATAGTACTTGATAGAATCAAAAAAGTTCACCATAATAGTACTTGGTAAAATCGAAAAAGCTCACCATAATTGTACTTGATAAAATCAAAAAAGTTCACCATAATAGTATTTAGTAAAATTAAACAAAAATAAAGTAAATAATTAGAGCTACTTTCTTATGCTATTCCTATTGACTAATAAAGAATAGAAGTGGTAAAATAATTTGAAAATCGGGTTTTTTGTAACGATTTTTTTTAGGAAAGAAAATTCTATATTTTACAATAAAGATAATATGTTAGAAAGAGGTTGTAATCATTATGAAGAAATTAATTCTGGTAACATCACCACCAGCATGTGGTAAGACATTTGTAACAAGAAAATTAGCTAAGGCAATGCCTAATTGTGTATATCTTGATAAGGATACATTAATTGTATTATCAAAACAGATATTTGTAGTTGCTAATCAAGAATATAACAGAAGTTCAGATTTCTTTGAAGAAAATATTAGAGATTATGAATATGATGCAATAATGGAAGTTGCATATGAAGCATTAGAGTACAATGATACAGTATTTATCAATGCTCCATTTACAAGAGAAGTAAGACAGCCTGAATATATGGAAAACTTAAGACAGCAGTTATTAAAACGTGGTGCTGAATTAGTTGTTGTTTGGGTTAAATGTGACGTAGAAGTTTGTCGTCAGAGAATGATTCAGAGAGATTCAGACAGAGATACATGGAAATTAGAGCATTGGGATGAATATGTTAAGAAACTTGATTTCTCAATCCCACAGGGAATTAAGAATTTATTTGAATTTGACAATTCATCTGATAACTCATTTAAGGAATCATTAAAGAATGCAGTAGATTATTTCAATAATTTATAATTGCAGAATATTAAGAATTAGAAAAGATAAAAAGGATGTTATTACATAGATAGCTTTTAGCTTAGAGTGTAATGACATCTTTTTTGACGTAAAATATGATAAATAAAGGAATAGAAAAATCTTTAACCTGTCATACGAATCAATAGACAACCTATAAAAAATAAACTATAATAAAAATAGTGTGTAAAAAGAGATACTTAAATCGAGGAGAAAGAAAATGTCAAAGGTTAGAACAAGATTTGCACCAAGCCCAACAGGCAGAATGCATGTAGGAAATTTAAGAACAGCATTGTATGAATTTTTAATCGCAAAACATGAAGGTGGCGATTTTATTTTAAGAATTGAGGATACAGACCGTGAACGTTATGTTGAAGGTGCTGTAGACATCATTTATAGAACATTGGAATCTACAGGTCTTATACATGATGAAGGACCTGATAAAGATAAGGGATATGGTCCTTATATTCAGAGTGAGCGTCAGGCATCAGGAATTTATCTTAAGTATGCTAAGCAGCTTATTGAGCAGGGAGATGCATATTATTGTTTCTGTGACAAGGAAAGACTTGAATCTTTAAAGACAAAGGTAGAAGAAGGTGCTGATAAGGAAATTACAGTTTATGACAAGCATTGCCTTTCATTATCAAAAGAAGAAGTAGAGGCTAATCTTGCAGCAGGAAAGCCATATGTTATCAGATTCAATATGCCAACAGAAGGAACAACAACTTTTGTTGATGAAATTTATGGTGAAATAACAGTTGAAAATAAGGAATTAGATGACATAATTTTAATTAAGTCTGACGGATATCCAACATATAACTTTGCAAATGTAATTGATGATCATCTTCAGAAGATTACACATGTAGTAAGAGGAAATGAATATATTTCATCATCACCAAAGTATCAGAGAATATATGATGCATTTGGATGGGAATCACCAAAGTACGTTCATTTGCCATTAATTACAGATGAAAATCACAAGAAGTTAAGCAAGAGAAGCGGACATTCTTCATATGAAGATTTACTTGAGCAGGGATTTGTTTCAGAGGCAATTGTTAATTATATAGCACTTCTTGGATGGAGCCCTGAAGATAACAAGGAAATCTTTACATTAGATGAATTAATTAAAGAATTCGATTATCATAAGGTAAATAAATCACCATCTGTATTTGACATTGTTAAATTAAAATGGATGAACGGTGAATATATTAAGGCGATGGATAATGACAAGTATTATGAACTTGCAATGCCATATATAAAGAAAGTAATTACAAAGGATTACGATTTAAAGAAGATTCTTGATATGGTAAAAACAAGAATTGAAGTGTTCCCTGAAATTCCTGAAATGGTTGATTTCTTTGAAGAATTACCTGAATATGATGTGGCTATGTACACACATAAGAAGATGAAAACAAATTCTGAAAATTCATTAGAAGTATTAGAGGAATTATTACCAATATTAGAAGCTACAGACGATTATTCAGTACAGAATCTTCATGATGTAGTATTTGAATATATTGCTAAGAAGGAATGCAAGAATGGTCAGGCTTTATGGCCACTTAGAACAGCAGTGTCAGGAAAGCAGATGACACCTGCCGGAGCTTTTGAAATAATGGAAGTTATTGGTAAGGAAGAATCCTTAGCAAGAATTAAAAAAGGAATTGAAATGTTAAAAGCATAGTATATAAAAATATGGGTATATCGCTTTGAGGCGGTGTGCCCATATTTTATGGCCAAATGAGGCTATTATAATAAAGCATATACTAAAATATAAAAAAGTCGAAAACTAATAAAAAGTTATTATCATTACCGCATGGTGTGATAGTAGCTTTTTTGGATATGGATTTTAGTTCGGCAAAAAATAAGTAGGCAAAATTACTGTTGAAAGAATATATACAATATGATACCATCTAAAAAGAGAGATGCCGCGAAAGGTGACATATGTTTAATGAAAGTCAGTTAGAGGCAATAAATCATATTGATGGACCTGCATTAGTATTAGCGGGTCCTGGCAGTGGAAAAACAACGGTAATTACCAGAAGAACAAAGAAACTTATAGAGGAAGGAGTAAGTCCTGATAATATTCTTGTAGTTACATTTACGAAGGCAGCAGCAGTAGAAATGCAGGAAAGATTTACGAATCTGATGAATGAATCTGATAGTAATAGAAACGAAATAATAACTTATCCTGTTTCGTTTGGAACATTTCACAGTATATTTTATAGGATTATACAAGATAGTAATGGAAGAAAGTGTTCGATATTAACAGAGCAGAATAAGGCAGATATTATCAAGGAGATAGTTGCCAGATTAAAAGTACAGACTAATGATTTGATGGAGTTTACAAGATGTATAATCGGAGAAATAAGCAAAGTAAAGGGGAATGGAATACCTTTAGATGAATACGAATCATTAGTGTGCAAAAAGGAAGAATTTGACAGGATTTATGCTGAGTATAATTGTGAATTGAGAGAAAATAATAATATAGACTTTGATGACATGGTAATTATATGTAATGAAATATTTAAAAATGATGAAAAAGCATTACAAAAATGGCGGGATAAATATAGATATGTATTAATAGATGAGTTTCAGGATATTAATAAAATGCAGTATGAAAATATAAAAATGTTAATAACTCCGAGAAATAATGTTTTTATAGTAGGGGATGATGACCAGGCAATTTATGGATTCAGGGGTTCTGTACCAAGGCTGATGTTTGATTTTAAGAAGGATTTTCCTGATTGTAAAGAAATTTTATTAAACATCAATTACAGATGTCCGGAGGAAGTTTTACAGATGTCGTTAAGTCTCATTGAAAATAATAAAGAAAGATTTAGTAAAAAAATTATTGCAAATAAAAAATTTAAAGATATAAATAAACCTGATGTGAGGATATTTTACAATCAAAAAGAAGAATTTGAATATATAGCAAAGAAAATAAATCAATATCAAAAGGCAGGAATTGAATTAAAAAACATTGCAATACTTGTAAGAAATAACAGCCAGATTCCTTCAATAAAAAATGTGTTTTCGGATTATAGGATTAATTCCAGCGTAAAGAAGAAAAAACAAAGCATATACGATAATTCGGTGGGAAAAGATATATTATCGTATGTAAGATGTGCCTATTCAGATTTGAATAAACCTATTTGTGAAAATGAAGATTTAGTAAGAATTATGAATAAGCCTGTGAGGTATATAAGTAGACAGGTTATGAATGACAATAATATGAATTTTTATAATCTGAAAAAGATATATGGGCATAATGACGAGATAATGAATAACATAAGAAACTTAGAGTTTCATTTTAAAATGATAAGAAGAATGAATCCGGCAGCCTGTGTTTTGTATATAAAGAACGGATGCAATTATGAAAAATATTTGCAACAGTATTCAAAAGAAAAAGGCATAAAATTTTCAAAATTATCAGATATAATAAATATAATTCAGTATGATGCTCAGAAATATGAAACAGTTGAAGCATGGATGAAACATGCAATGGATAATGAGACGGCAAAAGAGTGTGAGGGAGTAAATATAATTACAATGCATAGTGCTAAGGGGCTTGAGTTTGAGGTGGTTTTTATAGTTGATGCAAATCAGGGCCTTATTCCTTCAGCAAGGGCGATAAAACAGGATGAAGTTGAAGAAGAAAGAAGATTATTTTATGTTGCAATGACAAGAACAAAGAAAAAACTGCACATTTTTGGAATGCGGCAAAATCTTGGAAATACAATGCAAATGTCGCAGTTTGTGGGAGAAGCATTGCAATTTTAGGCGGTTTTTGATAAAGTAGTGGTATTAAAAATATAATTAATAGAGGTGAACTATGGGAAAACAGTTTGAAGATGATGAAGATGACATGGATATGTATGTAACAATAGAATTTGATGATGGCTCAGAAGTAGATTACAAAGTAATTGGCATTTTTGAGATTGAAGGTCAGGATTATGTAGCAGTATCTGATGATTATGAAGAAGATAAGCCAGATTTTTCAGTAGAATTTTATCGTCATTATGAAGATGAAGAAGGAACACCTTCAATTGAATCTATACCTGATGATGAAGAATATGAAATGGTAGCAGAAGTATTTGAACAGATTTATGCAGAAGAAGAGGATGCAGAAGAATAAATTGCATCTTAAAAAGGAGGCAGAGTTAATATGCCAAGAACTTATGATGATGAGATACAGCAGAGAATTTTAGAAAGAAAGAAAAGAGCTGAGCAGGCCAGAGAAGAACAAATCAGAAAGAGAAATCAGATTTTTATGATTGGTGGCATAGCTTTAGTTGTTTTAATTGTTCTGATAATAATTATCTCAAAGATTGCTTCCGGAGGAAGTAAGAAAAAGAATGAAGTACCTACTACAACACCTGTGGTAGAGACAACAACTCAGGAACCAACTACTGTTGAAGAAACAACACAGGCGGTACTTACAATGTACACTACAGATACATTAAATTTGAGGCAGTCAGCCAGCACAGAAGCTGAGATTATAACACAGGTACCTTCAGGAAAAGCTGTTACAGTTTTAAATAACGAAGGAGAATGGTATCAGGTTCAGTATGGTGATAAGCAGGGCTATCTTAAAGCAGAGTATCTTAAGGCTGATGAAAGTCAGACAACACAACAGGCTGAAGAGTCAGGTTCAGTTGAAGAAACTACAAGTGCAGTAGAAACAACTTCTACACCTTAGAATGTATTTAGGATTTCGGGAACACAAGTGCGAAGAAATCCGTGTATCATAGGGGCAGAACACCTTTTGACCCCAACATCATATGATATAATAAAAGTTGCAGCATATTTGCTGCAACTTTTATTGTATAGAAAATGTAATTTTTGTTATGAAACATTTATTATGAAAAATGCAAAATATAGAATAAGATTATATATAAAAGAGAGAAGATTATGAATTATAGTGAAGCAAGAAAATTTGTTGAAGAAACTACAAAATATGGAAGCATATTAGGATTAGATACTATAAAAACACTGCTTGGTGAACTTGGAAATCCTCAGGATAAAGTGAAAATAGTTCATGTTGCGGGAACAAACGGAAAAGGTTCAGTTTTTACATTTGTACAGAATGTGCTTTTACAGGCAGGGTATCATGTTGGCAGATATGCTTCTCCGGCAGTATTTGAGTATAGAGAAATAATTCAGTTTGATGGGAAAAATATAACTGAAGAAGAATTTGCAAAATATATAACAACGGTAAATATGGCTTGTGAAAGAATGGTAAGAAATGGAAAGCACCACCCTACATCGTTTGAGGTTGAAACAGCGTTGGCTTATTTATATTTTTCAAACAAGCCTTGTGACATAGTTTTGATAGAAACAGGTATGGGTGGAGAGACAGACGCAACCAATGTGGAAAAGGAAGCATTATGCAGTGTTATAACATCGATTAGTCTGGATCATATGCAGTTTTTAGGAGAAACTATAGAAGAGATTGCCAGGGTTAAATCTGGAATAATTAAAGAAAACAGTGATGTAGTAGTGGCAAATCAGGATGAAAGCATAATAAATGTTATAAAGTCTAAGGCAGAAATTAAAAATAGCAAAGTTGTTGTAGCAAATGAACCTTACAACATAAAGATAGATGGGTATATAACTTCATTTGACTATGTAACGGCAAATGATACAAAACTGTCTATTAAAATATCAATGATGGGAGCATATCAGTTAATTAATGCCTGTACAGCTATTGAAACGTTAGAAGTCTTAAGAAATAAAGGGTATAATATTTCGGATGAAAATATAATAGAAGGAATGAAGAATGCAAAATGGCCTGGAAGAATGGAGATAATAAATGAGTCTCCGCTTATTGTAATTGATGGTGCTCATAATCCTGGAGCGGCAGTTAAGCTTAAAGAATCTATAGAAATGTATTTTACAAATAAAAGAATAGCCTTTATAATGGGAGTGTTGGCGGATAAGGACTACAGTAAGGAAATAAAAATTGTAGCAGGTTTAGCCAAAAAGATTTTTACAATTACGCCAGATAATAAAAGAGCACTTAATGGTAAAGCGTTAGCTTTGGCGGTTGCCGATTCTAATAAGAATGTGATATTTGAACCAACATTAGAAGAAGCAGTAAAGGAAGCAGAAAAATTGTACAGAAATAATGAAATAGATATGATACTTGCTTTTGGTTCCTTATCGTACTTAGGTGATTTGAAAAATATTATTAATGACGCAAACAGTTAAAGCCGGAAGGAGAGATTGACATGTTTGACAAGAAAAAAATTGAGCAGGCGATTACATTATTGTTAGAGGGTATTGGAGAAGATGTAACAAGAGAAGGGTTAGTGGATACTCCAAACCGTGTGGCACGTATGTATGAGGAACTGCTTTCAGGGATGAATCAGGATCCCGGGGAACATTTAGCAAGAACATTTTCGTGTGATAATAGTGATGTTGTTATTGAAAAAGACATTACATTCTATTCAACTTGCGAACACCATTTAATGCCGTTTTACGGTAAGGCACATATAGCGTATATTCCAAATGGAAAAGTGGTAGGAATAAGCAAACTTGCAAGAACTGTCGAAGTGTATGCAAGACGACTTCAGATTCAGGAACAGATGACTAATCAGATAGCAGATGCTCTTATGGAATATTTGGATGCAAAGGGTGTATTAGTTTTAGTTGAAGCTGAGCATATGTGTATGTCAGCAAGAGGAATAAAAAAGCCGGGAAGCAAAACCATTACAATTGCTTCAAGAGGTGAATTTAATGCAGATAAAGAATTGAAAAGAGAAATTATGGGAGTTTTACAATGCAAATAGGAAAATATTATTTTGATTTAGACAACGAACCTGTTATTATGGGAATTTTAAATGTAACACCGGACTCATTTTCAGATGGTGGAAAATTTAACTCAGTAGACAGAGCTTTAAAGCATACAGCAGAGATGATAAGAGATGGTGCAAAGATAATAGACGTAGGTGGAGAATCTACAAGACCGGGTTACACGAAGATAAGTGATGAAGAAGAAATAGAAAGAACTATACCTATTATCGAAGCAATAAAGAATAATTTTGATATAGCAGTATCTCTTGATACTTATAAAGGAAATGTTGCTAAAGCAGGTGTAAAGGCCGGAATAGATATGATTAATGATATATGGGGCTTTAAATATGATGAGGAAGTAGCAAAATCAATAGCAGGAACAGATGTTGCAGCATGTGTAATGCATAACAGACCTAAAGCAGAATATGATAATTACGTTGAAGATTTATTAAATGACTTAAAAGAAAGTATTGAGATAGGAAGAAGAAACGGTGTAAATGACAGCCAGATAGTGCTTGATCCGGGAGTAGGTTTTGGTAAAACATACGAACATAATCTTCAGATTATTAATGAATGTGACAAGATAGTAAATCTTGGATTCCCTGTGCTTCTTGGAACTTCAAGAAAATCAGTTATCGGTCTTACATTAGATATTCCTGCACCTGAAAGAAGTGTTGGAACATGTGCTACAACTGTTATTGGATATGAAAGAGGTTGCAGAATATTCAGAGTACATGATGTAATAGATAATTATCAGGCACTTTTGATGGCTCAGGCTATTTGCAAACAAAGATAAGATAATATTTAATGAAAATGAATAAGAAATAAAGTGACATCAAAGTTGAGGTTTTTGATCCCGGCATTATATTTATGTCACTATTATTATAGAAGATTAATCTAATTTTAAATATATTAATGGAGTATTTATGGACATTATTAGAATAGAGCAACTTGAGATATTTGCATATCATGGATGCAATGAAGAAGAAAAGAGAGATGGTCAGAAATTTTATGTAGATGCTAATTTGTATACAGATGTAATGACACCGGGACTCAGCGATGATTTAGAGGATACGGTTAATTATGCAAAAGCATGTAAATTTATAAATAAGTTTTTAACTGAAAACAGATTTGATTTAATTGAGGCAGTTGCTGAGCAGACAACAAGGGCATTATTAAAAGAATTTCCGAAAATAAGAAAAGTAGATTTTACTATAAATAAGCCAAATGCCCCTATTAAATTACCATTTGGAAATGTGGCTGTAAGTGTGAGCAGAGAGTGGCATAAGGCATATCTTAGCATAGGCTCAAATATAGGTGATAAAGAGGGATATCTTAATCAGGCTGTAGATATGCTATATGATGATGAAAACTGTAAAGTAGGAGCAATTTCCAAGTTTATACAGACAAAGCCTTATGGTCCGGTAGAACAGGATGATTTCTTAAACGGATGTGTTGAAATTGAAACATTATATTCTCCACAGGAATTATTGAAGGCTGTTAATGCTATCGAGGCAGCAGCTAATAGAACAAGAGAAATTCACTGGGGACCAAGAACATTAGATGTGGACATTGTTTTATATGATGATGAAATAGTTGCAGACAGCAATTTGTTTATTCCACATAGAGAAATGCATAAAAGGGAATTTGTGTTAGAACCATTAGTACAGATTGCGCCATATGCAATAAATCCAATAAGTAAAAAGACAGCAGAACAGCTTTTAGATGAATTAAGAGGACAGTCAGAAAATGTTAATTCGGGATGTGCAGGATGTCAGGGCTGTGCAATGAGAAAATAAATCATAGAGAAGCAGGTACTATTATGTTAGATCTTAAAGAAACAAGAGGCGAGATTGATCGCGTAGATAAACAGATTATAGAATTATTTGAAGAGAGAATGGAACTTTGCAAGGAAGTTGCAGAGTATAAACTTTATACAGGAAAGCCTGTATTAGACAGAAAAAGAGAATTGGAAAAAATCGCAGTTCTTAAATCTATGGCTTCAGATGAATTTTATGCTCATAGCATTGAAGAATTATTTGAGCAAATAATGTCAATGAGTAGAAAACTTCAGTATAAGCTTTTAACAGAAGAAGGAATAAATAATGATATAGGATTTGATATCATAAGTAAACTTCCTATGGAAAATGTTAAGGTGGTATATCAGGGAATTGACGGAGCGTACAGTCAGCAGGCAGCTATGAGTTATTTTGGTGACAATGCTACATACCACAATGTACTTGCTTTTAAACAGGCAATGAAAGAAGTAAGAGATGGAGTTGCAGATTATGCTGTACTTCCATTTGAAAATTCAACAGCAGGAATTGTAACAGATGTATATGATTTACTGGTTGAATTTGAAAATTATATAGTTGATTCATTTGATGTAAAAATCAGCCATTGTTTAAGTGCGGTAAAAGGAACAACTTTAGAAACAATTAAAGAAGTTTATTCTCATCCACAGGCATTAATGCAAAGTAGCAAATTTATTGATGAATACGGATGGAATAAAGTAAATTGTGCTAATACTGCAATTGCGGCACAGATTATATCTCAGGAAAAAGATAATACAAGGGCATGTATTGCAAGCAAAAATGCAGCTAAGCTATATGGATTAGAAGTTTTAGCTGAAGATGTAAATCAAAGCAGTATAAATACAACAAAGTTCATAATAGTAAGCCGTAGAAAGATTGCAAGACGTGAAGCAAATAATATATGTATAAGTTTTGAAATGCCTCATGAAAGTGGTTCATTGTATACAATGCTTTCACATATTATTTATAATGATTTGAATATGACAAGAATTGAATCAAGACCGGTTCCGGGAAAGAAATGGGAATACAGATTTTACGTTGAATTTGAAGGAAAATCAGACCAGCCGGGAGTTGTTAATGCTTTAAGTGGTATTAATGCAGAGGCGTTAAATATGCAGATTTTAGGAAATTATTAAGATTGAGGGAGTGCGTAGCACAGAACAATCAGTAGGCATCAAAGTCGGGGCTTTTGCCTTTTAACGTTATATATATTGTTTTATTAATAAAAATAAAATCCGTTATAAATTTATCAAAATATAACTTTATGACGGATGAAAATACTTTGAATTTTCAAAGGGAAAGGAAAGAATATGATACACAAAAAGATTAGTGTAAAGATAGGGGAGCATCATCCAACAGCTGAGATAACTACATATATGATTGGCAATTCAGAAGAATTGTACGATGGAAGATTAAGACCATTGATTATTATATGTCCGGGTGGCGGTTATGAGATGACGTCTGATAGAGAAGCTGAAGGAATTGCTTTAAAATTCATGGCTATGGGATATCATGCTGCAGTATTAAGATATTCGGTAAAACCGGCAGTTTATCCAACAGCATTATTACAGTTAGCAGCAACTGTTAAGTATTTTAGGGAAAACTCAGATAAATATTACATAGATGCAGACAAGATAATTATCTGTGGATTTTCAGCGGGTGGTCATTTGGTTGCAAGTTATGGAAATTCATGGAATAAAGCACAGTTTACAAATAACAGGGCAAATGGAAATGAAGTATGCAGACCTAATGCACAGATTTTGTGTTATCCGGTTATATCATCAGGTAAATATGGACATAAGGAATCAATAGAAAACCTTTTAGGAGACAGATTTGATGAACTTAATTATAAAATGTCCATGGAAAAATATGTGAACAATGATACTCCACAGACTTTTATATGGCATTGCTTTGATGATGAGACAGTACCAGTAGAAAATTCATTAATGTTTGCAACAGCATTAAGACAGCATAATATACCTACAGAATTACATGTGTTTGCAGGCGGAGCGCATGGAATCGGAACAGCAGGAGAACTTACAATGAGTTCTGACGGATATGGAGTAGTAAAGGAATGTGAATGCTGGATGGATTTGGCAAATGCATGGATAAGGAATATATAAATAGTTGAATGAGGTAAAAAAGTAATTAAAATAATATAAAACCTCCTGTGATACATCTTAATATCACAGGAGGTTTTATATTTATTCTCTTGAAGTTTCAATTCCAAGTTTAATTTCTATAAATTTTAAAATATCATCAAAAACTTCTTCTCTACCCGGTTCATTAAATAATTCATGTCTCATACCGGGATAGGTATTTGAAAAAGTATTCTGGAATCCTCTTTTCTTTAAAAGAAGTACGGATTCTTTAAATTTTTTATCGTTAATTTTGCAAGGATCATCATCACCGGAGATAAACATTATTTCTAAATCACGGTTTTTATTTTTATAGCCATCTTTATTGTAGACATACTGCATTAAAGAAAATAATGAGTAGTAGCCGTTTAGTGTGAAATCAAATCCACATCTTTCGTCTTTGTTATATTTGTCAACCTCATAAAGGTCACTGCATAACCAGGCGTTTTTAATTCCATCTTTTTTAAATGGTTTTTCAAATGGTCCGTTTAACATCCTTGAAATAAAAGGACTTCTGTATCTGTTGCCAACAAAAACCTCCATAACGCGAATCAGAATTTTACCTAATTCTGTAAATGAATTTTCAGATGGTGAACCACATACAACTAAAGCATCAATTTTCTCTGAATGTTTCTTAATGTAACCTCTTACAAGAAGAGAACCCATACTGTGACCAATTAAAATTAATGGAAGATTAGGGTATTCTCTTTTTAAAAATGTAGTATAGTCGTCAATATCCTGAATAAGTCCCTTGTAACCATCTTCGCCAAAATATCCATAGTCGTCAGGAGTAAGAACATTTTCTCCGTGTCCTTTAATATCTGCAATTGCACAGATAAATCCTTTATCACTGAAATATTTAAGTACATGGTTGTAACGATTACGGTGTTCACACATACCGTGAACAAATTCTATAATTCCTATTGCCTCCATATCTCCGGGAGGCAACATTATAGTTGCAGGTCTCATAATATTCTCCATTCTATTACATCATAAAAGTAATATGAATTGTAATGAAAATGATATTTAACAATATATCGTAGTAATACTAAATTAGTTATCAGAATCCTGACCGTCCATTGTATATACAGTACGCTTTCTTGCCATTTCGTCATTTTCAAGATATTCATCATAAGTAGTAACTTTATCGATTAATTTACCGTTTACAATTTCAATGATACGGTTAGCTGTTGTCTGAACTACCTGATGATCTCTTGAAGAGAATAATAATACGCCAGGGAATTTGATTAATCCGTTGTTAAGTGCTGTAATACTTTCCATGTCTAAATGGTCAGTAGGTTCGTCAATAATTAAAACATTAGCACCTGAAATCATAAGCTTTGATAACATAACTCTAACCTTTTCACCACCGGATAAAACTCTAACTTTCTTAACACCGTCTTCGCCGGCAAATAACATTCTTCCAAGGAATCCTCTTACATATGTAGGATCTTTAATCTCAGAATACTGTGTTAACCAGTCAACAATAATGTCGTCACAATCGAAATCTTTTGTGTTGTCCTTAGGGAAATATGACTGTGAAGTCGTAATTCCCCATTTATATGAACCTTCATCAGGTTCCATTTCGCCTGCTAAAATCTGGAATAATGTTGTTTTAGCAAGTCCGTTAGAACCTACAAAAGCGATTTTGTCTTCATGTCCAACTACAAATGAGATGTCGTCTAATACTTTAACACCATCAATTGTCTTTGATAAATGTTCTACAGTTAATACTTCATTTCCAATTTCACGGGCAGGACGGAAATCAATATATGGATATTTACGGCTTGATGGTTTAATGTCGTCAAGTTCGATTTTTTCCAAAGCACGTTTTCTTGATGTTGCCTGTTTTGATTTAGAAGCATTAGCACTGAATCGCTGAATGAAGTCCTGCAATTCTTTGATTTTTTCTTCTTTCTTTCTGTTAGCTTCTTTCATCTGCTTAACGATTAACTGACTTGATTCATACCAGAAATCATAGTTTCCGGCATAAAGCTGAATCTTAGCATAATCAATGTCTGCAATCTGAGTGCAGACTTTATTTAAAAAGTATCTGTCATGAGATACAACAATAACTGTGTTGTCAAAATTGATTAAGAATTCTTCTAACCATCCGATAGCATCTAAGTCTAAGTGGTTTGTAGGTTCGTCAAGAAGAAGAATATCAGGGTTACCAAATAATGCCTGGGCAAGTAATACTTTAACCTTTAAATTACCGTTTAAATCTTTCATTGTGCTGTAATGGTATTCTGTATCTACACCTAAACCATTTAAAAGAGTAGCGGCATCACTTTCAGCTTCCCATCCGTTCATTTCTGCAAACTCACCTTCTAATTCTGAAGCACGGATTCCATCTTCATCACTAAAATCAGGCTTTGCATAAATGGCATCTTTTTCTTTCATAATTTCGTATAATCTCTGGTTACCCATAATAACAGTATCAAGAACAGTATATTCATCATACTGGAAATGATCCTGCTTTAAGAATGAAAGACGCTCACCCGGAGTTATAATAACTTCACCGCTTGTTGGCTCAAGTTCACCTGTGAGAATTTTTAAAAATGTTGATTTACCGGCACCGTTAGCACCAATTAATCCGTAACAGTTACCCGGTGTAAATTTAATATTTACGTCTTCAAATAAGGCTTTCTTGCCAAATCTCAATGAAACATTACTTGTACTTATCATTTAATATTACCTCTCATGAATTTATAATACTCAAAAATTTTCCGTAAATTAGAGTATATCAGTTTTTATCTATTAAAGCAACGGTGAAAAATACATATAAATAGGAAAATAAAATTTTGAAAAATAGCAATTGTGACAATGAAAAATAAAATTATAAGGATGTAAAATTAAATTCAAGGTTTCTCTTATATTTTTACTATGATATAATTACATTTGTATTAGGGTCTGTAATAAGCAATAATGTATTGCGTAAACAACAAAAGCTTAAGTTTACTTACAGATTTTTATGATAAAAATGGTCAGCAAATCAAGGAGGCAGCATGGATATAACTAATATAAAAATCACAAGAGGAAACCCTTTAATAATGGGGGCAAGCGTAATTGGAAATAAAGTTAATTTTGCAATTACCGCAAAGAATACAAGTCAGTGTAAAGTGATTCTTTATGACAGAGAGACAGGAAAAGAAGAACAATTATCATTTGAGGCTTCTCAGGTTATAGGCAATGTTCATGCAATGTCAGTAGAAGGTTTGGATTATAGAAAATACGACTATAATTTTATTGTTGATGGAAATATTGTAACTGATTTATATGCAAAGTCGCTTTCAGGAAAGAAAGAATGGGGAGTACAGCCACAAAATTTAAGAGGAACAATTATAGATGATGATTATGATTGGGAAGGTGATGGCCCGTTGCATCATCCATTTGATGAAACAATAATATATCGTTTGCATGTAAGAGGGTTTACAAAGCATAAGAGTGCAAAGTCAAAGCATCCGGGAACATATCTTGGAATTGTAGATAAGATTCCGTATTTAAAGGAACTTGGAATTACAATGATAGAACTTATGCCGGCGTATGAATTTAATGAAGTATATGTTGAAAAACAGCCGACGTCAATGAAAGGTAGCTTTAGTATTCCTAATGAAAAATTAAATTATTGGGGATATACCGATGGATA
The DNA here is from genome assembly GCF_003461285.1 of Eubacterium sp. AF17-7. Taxonomy (NCBI): domain Bacteria; kingdom Bacillati; phylum Bacillota; class Clostridia; order Eubacteriales; family Eubacteriaceae; genus Eubacterium; species Eubacterium sp. AF17-7. Next base: position 115,708 of record NZ_QTWU01000006.1, read on the forward strand.
TATTTTTTCTCCAAAGGCTTCTTACGCTTATGCTAAGGAATCAGGCAGTGAAGTAGATGAATTTAAATATATGGTAAAGGAACTTCATAAGAACGGAATAGAAGTTTCAATGGAATTTTTCTTCCCGGAAGGAACGAATCCAACACTAATTTTAGATTGCCTTCATTATTGGGTTATGAGTTATCACATAGATGGAATTCATGCAAATTGTGAGCCGGCGGTTATGAAGATGATTCAGACGGATAATTTGTTATCAGATACAAAGATTTTTACATATAGTTTTGCTGCAGATACTGATTTTTATAATGACAGACCTGAAATAAAGAACCTTGCTAATTTTAATGATGATTTTATGGTGACAGCAAGAAGATTCCTTAAAGGGGATGAGGATATGCTTAATACCATTTCATATAAGATTAAGGCAAATCCACCGGGAGTAGCCTATGTAAATTATGTGGCAAATCATAACACATTTACATTGTTTGACATGGTTTCATATGACAGAAAATATAATGAAGACAATGGTGAAAATAACAATGATGGTGCAGTATACAATTATAGCTGGAATTGTGGATTTGAAGGTGAAACCCGCAAGAAAAAGGTAATGGATCTTAGAAAGAAGCAGATGAAAAATGCTTTGGCATTAGTATTACTTAGTCAGGGAGTACCGATGATTTATGCAGGAGATGAGATGTGCAATTCTCAGAAGGGAAACAACAATCCTTATTGTCTTGACAATGAAATTTCATGGACAAACTGGAATACTAATGCATGTGCAAAAGAAATATTTGCATATACAAAGGCAATGATAAAGTTTAGAAAAGAACATAAGATTTTACACATGCCTGAAGAATTAAGATTAATGGACTATAAATCATATGGACTTCCGGATATGTCATATCATGGAAGTAAAGCGTGGTATCCGGATTTCGCACATATTAACAGACATTTTTCTGCTATGTATTGCGGAGTATACGCCATGGAGGCAGGAAGAGACGAAGAGGCAGATGTGTATGTAGCCTATAATATGCATTGGGAACCACAGAAGTTTGGAATCCCATCAGCAAGAAAAAAGAAAAAATGGGAATTATTATGCACAACTGATTCAAATACAGCTTACGATGGTGACAGAATATTTACTGCCCAACCAAGGAGTGTGGCAATTTTAATTGCAAAATAATACTAGAAAGGAAAAGCCAATTACAATTTAATGTAATTGGCTTATACATAATCTATGAATTTTCAGGAATTAAATAAAAAAGGAATGGGGATGTATATTGATTTGGATAAATATGGACTATCCTCATTTGCCTTAAAAATTATAGCTGTAGTGACTATGCTTATTGACCATATTGCTATGGCTTTTTTAGCGCAAGGCAGTAGTTTATATATGGTAATGAGAAGTATTGGAAGGCTGAGTTTTCCTATTTACTGTTTTTTGCTGGTTGAAGGATTTTACCATACAGAAAATAAGAAAAAGCATCTGTATATGTTATTATTATTCTCCATAATTTCGGAAGTGCCTTATGATATGATACACGGACATTTTATAAGTCTGTCAGGACAGAGCGTAATGGTTACATTATTATTAGGCTATGTAATGATATGGATTTTATATAGTATATCAATGTTCAGAATAAGATATCCAAAAATCTTATTAAAAGTATTTAGTTTTGGTACATTAAACTGGATTACCCAGTTAATTGCCGTATTTGGAGCCATGGGACTTGCATATATACTAAAGGTTACATACAGTTATACAGGAATTTTACTTATATTCTTTTTCTATACATTTAGAGAATATCATATAGGAAAAGCAATTGGAAATATGGTATTTAATATGGGATTTTATTCTTTGGGTATTCAATGGCTTGGAAGTTTAAGTGTTATTCCTATTGCCTTTTATAATGGAAAAAGAGGAAAATATAAATGGAAATGGTTTTTCTACCTTTTCTATCCGGTTCACTTGTTTGTACTGGCTGTAATTAAAATAGTTGTCTATTAAAAAGGTTTGTGTTATAGTACTCGATTGGAACTAAAAAATTATTAAACTGGAATTATTATAGATTGTTATATACTTAATATTTTAATAATCATGAGATAGTAGCTTGGAGGAAAAATGAGTCAGGAAATAGCAACAGAAGTAAAAGAAGAAAATAAAATGGGAACAATGCCTGTAGGTAAACTGATTTTTAATATGTCATTGCCTATGATGGTATCAATGCTTGTTCAAGCATTGTACAATATTGTGGATAGTATATTTGTTGCCAAATTGTCAGAAAATGCGTTGACAGCAGTTTCGTTAGCGTTTCCATTACAGACATTGTTAATTGCAGTGGGAGCAGGTACCGGAGTTGGTATGAACGCTTTATTATCAAAGTCATTGGGAGAAAAGAATTTTAAAAAGGCAAATGACACGGCGGCAAATGCAGCAGTATTATATATTTTAAGCTATATTTTATTCTTGATTTTAGGATTTAGTGTTGTTAAACCTTTTTATTTAAGTCAGATTGGCAATGCAGATGTTGAAATAATGGAAATGGGAATTGAATATTTGAGTACAGTTATGATTTTCTCATTTGGGTTATTTACACAGTTTTTCTTTGAACGTTTATTAACATCAACAGGAAGAACTATTTTCAGCATGACATCACAGCTTACAGGTGCAGTAACTAATATTATTTTAGACCCTATTTTAATATTCGGTTTATTTGGGGCACCAAAAATGGGTGTTACAGGTGCGGCGATTGCGACAGTTATTGGACAGTGTGTTGCAGGAATTGTGGCAGCCGCATGTAATCATAAATATAATCATGATGTTAAATTAAGCTTTAAAGGATTTAAACCGGACTTAAAAATTATTGGAACAATATATGCAGTAGGTGTTCCATCTATTATTATGCAGTCAATAGGTTCAATTATGACATATTGCATGAACCGCATTTTAATAGAATTTTCATCGACGGCAACGGCTGTTTTTGGTGTTTACTTCAAATTACAGAGTTTCTTCTTTATGCCTGTATTTGGATTGAACAACGGAATTACACCTATTATTGCTTATAATTATGGAGCAAAGCAGAGAAAACGTATGATTCATACCATTAAATTAAGTATGGCAGTAGCATTTTGTCTGACGTTTGTTGGATTTATAGCATTTGAAGCAATACCACAGGTACTTCTTGGAATGTTTAATTCTTCACAACAGCTGTTAGAAATTGGTATACCGGCACTTAGAATAATAGGAATTCATTTCTTAATTGCATGGTTCTGTATCGTTGCGGGAACAGTATTTCAGGCTTTAGGAAAAGCGGTATTTAGTATGATAGTTTCTATTATGCGTCAGTTATTTGTTTTAGTACCGGCAGCATATATTCTTGCAAAAGTAGGCGGATTACATGCAGTATGGTGGTCATTCCCAATTGCAGAAATTATTTCGTTGGCAGTATCACTTACATTTTTAATAAGGATTTATAATACAATCATAAAGAAATTACCGGAAGGAAGAGCATAGTTTAGGAGGCAAAAATGCTTTACATAATGCGACATGGAAAAACTGAATGGAATGAATTACATAAACTTCAGGGAAGAACAGATATACCATTAAATGAAGAAGGAAGACAGATGGCAAAAATTGCCGGGGAAAAATATAAAGATATTAATTTTGATGTATGTTATTGTTCACCTTTAGTAAGAGCGAAAGAAACAGCTAAATTAGTTCTTGAAGGAAGAAATGTTCCTATTATATATGATGAGAGATTAAGAGAGATGAGCTTTGGAATATATGAAGGAATGGAAAATCCGGCGAAAGCGACAGATAGTCCTATTCGTACATTTTTTAAAGAACCTGAAAAATACAAAGGAGTTAAGGAAGGCGAAACATTTTATGAGTTGTTTAAACGAACAGGAGAATTCCTTAAAGAAGTTGTTATGCCTGATTTAAATGAAGGAAAAGATGTTCTTATTGTAGGGCATGGAGCAATGAATTCAAGTATTGTGTGTCAGATTAGAAACCTTCCTTTAAGCAAATTTTGGGACGCAGGTATAGAAAATTGTAAATTAATGAAATTAAAATAGTAATAGTAAAGACCCTCTTATTAAATAAGGTAAGAGGGTCTTTGTTATATATAACAATATATTTTATTCAGGATAAACTAATTGCTCAGGAGTAATATTTGATAAAATGTCATAATATTTTGCAGCAATAAATTTAGCCATATATAAATTTAAATCAAGATAATTTCCGCAGTCTTTTGCACTTGCACCCGGAATATCACCTTCATAGTTCTTTATAAATAGGAACATATCTTTTACAAGCTGCAATACATCATTAGAAGTGAGGTCTCCGGCAAGAATCATATAGAAACCTGTTCTACATCCCATTGGTCCAAAATATATAGTTTTATCACCCCACTCAAAGTTGTTTCTAAGGTAAGTTGCACCAAGATGTTCTATTGTATGAATTTCGGCAGTATTCATAACAGGTTCATAATTTGGACGGGTAATTCTAAGGTCAAATGTTGTAAGAACATTATCGCCTACTTTATCTTTTCTTGAAACGTAGACACCCGGTAATAATTTCAGGTGGTTTATTGTAAAACTTGTTATTTTATTCATTTTAAAATCCTCCGTAAATATATGATTAAATCGTATAATTTTACTATTTTTATAATTATAACACAGGTTGAAAAAAAGTGGAAACGTGTTATACTAAGCCATAGTTGTGAATATTATGGAGAGAGTGAACAGAGAATGCGTGTGAAACACTAGGAGGAGAATATGACAGGACAGGGAAAGCAGGCAATTGATTTAGCGTTGGCAGAAAGTTTCAAGGAACTTGCAAGTAGACATCCTATCGAAAAAATAACCATAAAAGATATTACGGATAAAGCAGGAGTAATCAGACCAACATTTTATAATCATTTTCAAGATAAATATGAACTGATAGAATGGATAGTTATGGAGCAGATTATAAGGCCGGCGGCTCCGTTAATTGAGAATGGAATGTTTAATGAAGCGGTTGTCTTGATGTTTACATCATTAGAAAAAGACAAGCCTTTTTATATGAATGCAGTAAAGTTAGAAGGACAGAATTCATTGCAGAGTATCGCAGAGGATTGTGTAAGACAGATACTACTTGCAATTATGGAGAAAAAGGGACCTAAGATGGATAAGGCTCATCCGTGGATTACGTATGAGAGGGTTGCACAGTTTTATGCGCAGTCTATGTGTTATATCGTTATAGAATGGATAAAGTCAGGGATGAATATCCCACCAAGAGAAATTGCAGCAGCGTATGAATATATGATGACTAAGCAGATGACAGATTTCTTTTAATGTTAAAATTTTGTGTCAGATGTAAAATACAATGATATTACAGTTGAATAAATCAAATATACAAATTGACAGATTTGTATATTTAAAAGAGACATGGCAAAAAGATTGAATATTTAAGTATTCGGTCTTTTTTTTTATACTGAGTGCAGAAAAATAAGAAAGGTGAAGTGATAAGAATGAAAAAATTCGGACAAAAAGTTGTTAAATACAGAGTATTGATATTTGTTATCAGTTTACTTTTATTAATACCTTCTGCATTTGGTTTTATAACAACAAGAATTAATTACGATATTTTATCCTATTTACCACAGGATATGGAAACTATGAAAGGACAGGATATTCTGTTAGATGAATTTGGAACAGGAGCCTTTTCTTTATGTGTAGTTGAAGGAATGGATGAAAAAGATATATCAGCAATGAGAAAGGACATGGAGAAAGTTGAACATGTAAAATCAGTTATCTGGTATGACTCAATTGCAGGCCTTACAGTTCCAATGGATGTTCTTCCAAATGATATCCGGGAATTTTTCAATAATAAAGATGCTGACAGCACATTAATGATTGTTTTATATGATTCATCAATGTCTTCAGATGAAACAATGGATGCAGTAAAAGAATTAAGAAAAGTTGCATCTAAAGATTGTTATATAAGTGGTATGTCGTCTGTAGTTACAGATATTAAAGATTTGGTAATGCATGAAATTCCAATTTATGTAATTATCGCAGCAATCCTTTCACTTATAATTTTACAGTTAACAATGGATTCAGCAGCAGCACCATTATTCTTCTTACTTGGAATTGGTATGGCAATTGTTTATAACCTTGGTACAAATTTCATTCAAGGTGAAATGTCATATTTAACAGAAGCGTTAACAGCAGTACTTCAGTTGGCTGTTACAATGGACTACTCAATTTTCCTATGGCACAGTTATGAAGCACAGTGTGAAAAAACGCCGGATGATCATAATACGGCTATGGCAAATGCAATTAGTGAAACACTTGCTTCAGTAACAGGAAGTTCAATAACAACAATTGCCGGATTTATTGCATTATGCTTTATGACATTTACATTAGGTTTAGACCTTGGTGTGGTAATGGCAAAAGGTGTAGTATTCGGTGTAATTGGATGTGTAACAATTTTACCATCAATGCTTTTAATCTTTGATAAATTTGTTCAGAAGACAAGACATAAACCAATTATCCCTGATGTAGGTAGAATTGGTAAAACAGTTATTAAGAGAAGAACTATTTGCATAATTATTTTCTTAATATTATTAGTACCTGCAGCATTTGGTTACAAGAACAACAAAGTATACTACGATTTAGTCGGTTCATTACCAAAGACACTTCCAAGTATTACAGCAAATACTAAGATGGATGAACAGTATGCAATGGGTGCAACTCATATCGCAATGGTAGACAGCAGTCTTTCACAGGCAGATGCAAATAAGATGATTAATCAGATGAAAGACTTAGATGGAGTTAAAACAGTATTAGGTATTGATTCAATATTAAGTCCGTCAATACCAAGAGATATCATTCCGAAGAATCTCTCAGAAGATTTGATTAATGATAAATATGAACTTTTATTAATTAGTTCTGAATATGCGGTGGCTTCAGATGAAGTAAATGAACAGTGTATTCAGTTGGAAAAAATAATAAAGAGTTATGACAAGCATGGAATGTTAATAGGTGAAGCACCTTGTACTAAAGACTTAATTGAAACAACAGATACCGATTTTAAAGTAGTTAATGCGCTTTCAATTGCAATGGTATTTGTAATTATATTATTTGTATTTAAATCAATTTCATTACCGTTTATTTTAGTAGCGGTTATTGAAGCGGCTATTTGTATGAATATGGGAATTTCATATTACACAGGAACAACATTACCATTCATCGCATCAATTGTAATTGGTACAATTCAGTTAGGTGCAACAGTTGACTATGCAATTCTTATGACAACAAAATATAAGAACGGCAGATATTCAGGATTACCTAAGAAAGAAGCAATTACAAAGGCTCTTACAGAATCAATGCAGTCAGTTATAGTTAGTGCTTTGAGTTTCTTTGCAGCCACATTTGGTGTAGGTATGTATTCTAACATCGATATGATTAGTTCATTGTGTAACTTAATGGCAAGAGGAGCAATCATAAGTATGATAGTAGTTATATTTGTTTTACCGTCATTATTTATGATATTTGATAAATTAATAATTAAAACAAGTAAAGGTTTCATTAACAAAGAGTTAGTTTCAAATAAGTAGGAGGTTCGCTATGAGAAAATCAAATTTAATTAGTAAGAAGTTTATAATAAGAACAATCGCATGTGCAATGACAGTTGTTGTTGCAGGTGCATCAACATATGGATATACAACATTTGCAAATCCGGAGGATGTTTCTACAGAAGAAACTCAGACAGATGTAAATAGTGATGACAAGAGCGAGTTAGAAGATGCAATTGACAATGTTATCTCAGTTTCAGAAAAAGAAATAGGCAAAGATGAAACAGTATATGTAATTGCTGATAACACAGGTAAAGCTACAAGCACAATCGTAAGTGATCATTTGAAAAATGCAGCAGGAGAAGATGTTATTGTAGATAAATCTGATTTGAAAGATATTAAGAATGTAAATGGAGATGAAACATTTACAAAAGATGGCGAAAACATCAAATGGGAAGCAAAAGGAAATGATATTTATTATCAGGGAACTACAGAAAAAGAAACTCCTGTTAATGTTAAAATAACATATTATTTAGACGGAAAAGAAATGACAGCAGATGAAATCGCCGGAAAGAGTGGAAAAGTTACTGTAAGATTTGATTACACAAATAACGAAAAAGTTAAAGCAGACATAAATGGAGCAGAAGAAGAAATTTATGTACCGTTTATCGCAGTTTCGGGAATGATTTTAAATGATGATTTCCAGAATGTAGATGTTAAAAATGGTAAAGTAATTTCTGATGGCAAAAATCAGATAGTAGTTGGTATGGCAATGCCGGGAATGAAAGATAATCTTGATTTGAGTGATGATGAAGTGGAAATTCCTGATTATGTTGAGATGACAGCAGACGTTGAAAACTTCAGTCTTGATATGACAATGACAGTTGCGTTGTGTAATGAAGGATTTGACATTAGCGATATTGATTTATCTGATTTAGATGAAAAAGTTGACGAAATTGATGATGCAGCAGGAAAATTACAGGATGGTTCAAGCGATTTGGCAGATGGACTTGATACATTAAATAACAATATGCCTGAATTTAAATCAGGAATGGTTACACTTAAAAATGGTATTGCAACATATACAGGTGGTGTAAGTCAGGTTAGCTCAGGAATTAATACATTATATAAATCTTCAGGAAAACTTGTAAAAGGCATGAAGTCAGTTAAAAAAGCTGTAGATGCTATTTATACAAACTTTGGAACAAAAGAAAATTCAAAGACAATCCGTGGTGGTGCTAAAGCACTTGCAGATGGAAGTAAGACATTAAATGAAGGTGTTAATAAGTTATCAACAGGTGCAGATACATTAGCTACAGGAAGTAATACTGTAAGCACTAACATGGAAACATTAAGCAATGGTGTAACAACAATTGCAGGTCAGGTTTCAATATTAAATACTTCAATGACAGATTTGAAGAATGGAGCATTGAAAGTAAGCGCAGGTGTTGATGAAGTAGCTGACACAATTAACGGACTTGGAAACACAATCGCAGAGCAGGAAAAAGGAATTTATACAAAATTAGCTAAAGCCGGAGTTAAGTCATACGATGAGGCTGACAAAGCATTAAAAGATGCTAAGAAACTTCAGACTGCAATTCTTACAGCAATTGCAGCAGATACTTATACAGGACTCGATGCTTATGGTGTTACAGATGCAAAGAGTGCAGCAAAGGTTCTTACAAAAACAACAGAAAATGTTAATTCTTTATCAGAAGCTGTAGCTTCATTGAAAGTTATGGATGAAGTAGCAGACAATGTTTCAGCTAAGAAAGAAGATTTAAAAGAATTACAGGATGGTGCTAAAGAATTGGCAACAGGAGCCGGAAAAGCTGCAACAGGTGTAAATACATTAGACACAACAATGACAAGTGTTGCAACTAGTACAAAGCAGTTAGCTGCAGGAGCTAAATCTGTATCTGAAGGTGCAAGCCAGATTAAATCAGGTTTATCATCAGTCGCATCCGGAAGTTCAGATTTAAAAGATGGTGCAAAATCATTAGATTCAGGAATTGAAACTTTATATGAAAAAGCTATTTCTCCACTTTACACAGGTGTAGGAACATTAAATGACAGTATGCCAACATTAAAGTCAGGTGTTAAGAAGTTAAAAACAGGTAGTGACAAATTAGTTGCAAACAATGATACTCTTAACAAAGGTGCAAAACAGTTAAATGAAGCAACAACAACTATTAGTGATGGCGTAAGCAAGTTGGATGACGGTGCAAATGAACTTAAAGATGGAATGAAAGAATTCAATGATGAAGCAATTCAGAAACTTATTTCATCATACAACGGAGATGTTAAGAAGTTAGTTAATAGAATTAACGCAACTTCAAGAGCAGCTCAGAATTATACAACATTTACTAAGACAGCAGATGGAGTAAACAGTAACGTTAAGTTTATTATTAAGACTGATGGAGTTTCAGCTGATAAATAATAAAAATAAAGCACATAATATGTTATGTGAGTAACATTAGGTTTAGTTAGTTGTGAAAATAAATTGATATTAAATCAATTGATATTCAACCTCAAATTAAAGCAGATAAAAGGGAGGGGTTGTGTGACTTGGATTGAAAATGTAATGATTATATTTGGTATATCCTTTGAAGTATTTGCAATCATGGAGTGTAATGGCTCCATGGTGGCAAATATTAAAAAAAGCAGACTTACGATAATTGGAGTAATTCTTTCGTTGCTTCAGCTCGTAATGCTTGGAGTAGGATATATAATTTCAAGACTTTTAATTAACATAGTAACAACAACCGACGAAGTAGTTATTGGACACATTTTGGCAATTGCTATATTTGTATTGCTAGGAATAAGGTTAATTATTAAGGCACTAAAGAATGATATAATCAATGAAAAATTAGAAGAGAAAATGGAAATAAAAAAATACATTCTTCCATTGGTGGTAATTGGAGGATATACAATAACTACAGGTATTGCAGCAGGATTTTGTAATACGAATCCTTTGAATTTAGGAATTTTAGTAGTGGTTGTAACATGGGTTGCTTCATATGCAGGAATGTATACAGGATACAGAGCAGGATTTGAACAAAAAACAAAGGCTTATATAGCAGGTGGAGCATTGTTGATTATCGTTGGAATTGACATGGCAATCAGATGCTTTGTATTAGGTTAGAAATTGAAAAATAAACTTAATAAGAAAACCGAAAGTGGTATGAAAACCGACTTTCAGAAAAAAAGTATAAAAATAGTGCTTTGCTGGAAAAGTGAAGCACTATTTTTTGTTCTTTGTCAAGAATGGGGGGGTAACTCAAGTTAATAACAAGTCTGCGAATTACATTCACAGCCTGGTATTTGTTTGCGTGCAAAATAAGTGAAAGCCGGATTATAACTTTCGATTTTGAAGTATACACATAATTTTTTCGATTCCGATAATCAAATATCCAATAGACAAAATAATAAAAAGAATAATTATTGAAAAAATTGTTACCCGCTCATATCCAAGTTTATTTATATCAAGAAAAAAATAAGGAGCCTCATTTAAATGAAAATATGAAGACGCAGGCACCTTATAGAGTCTTACAAATGTAAAAATAAGATAAACAAAAGGATATAAAGTCCAGATGAAGGGAGCATTTAATTTCTGCAATCCCTTAGGGGCGAAAAGAAGCCAGTCTATAACATAAAAAAAAGGAAGCAGATAATGAGCGAATAAATCTTTTATAGGAAGATTTAAGATGTTATTTATAAGCAGAGGATATTTGTAATTAGCAACCATATAGTGAAATATGAAAAATGTTAAGATTATTGACATAAGGCTCATTCCTTTAAATAAAACAAAAAAATGTGAGTATTCTTTTAAAGCAGTATATTTTTCCGAAAAAGAAATACGGTTATAAATCATTTTGATAATATTTAAAAGTAATATAATAAAACAGAATAAATTAGAGAGTACGGTAAAGTATCCAAAAAATCTAAATGTATTTGGTAAATCATCAATATCAATATGTAAATATAAAGAAAATGATGCTATTCCTAAAACGAATAATTTGAAAATCAGGGAAAAACTAAAAGAATTTATAAAAGCATATCTGTTTTTCATATCTGTAATTACCTCCACAAAATTAATCTACAAAATGGGTTTACAAAATAATCTGCATAAAAATAGTGTGGGCAAAATGAAAAATAATAATCATGAAAATAAAGCAAAAACAAAGCAAAAAATAAAATTTCTTGAAGTGAATTGGCAGATAAAGTATAATGTATTAGTTAAAGTGGACAGAATATGTGATTGAATAGAGGAACAAGATGGTACTTAAAGAAAATGTTTTAGATGTAGATACATATTTGATGTTAAGGGGAAAAGTTAAATGGAAACCATTGACTAAAGAACAGGCTAAAAAAGCATTGGAAAACAGTTTATATATAGTTGTTGCATATGAAAATGGCAAACCGGTAGGAATGGGAAGAGTCGTGGGAGATGGAGCAGTTATATGCTATGTACAGGATTTGATTGTAATACCGGAATATCAGGGAAGTGGTATAGGATACAGACTATTACAAAATATAAAAGAATTTGTTTTAGAATTAAAGATTCCAGGTACGGAAATGATGTTTGATTTAATGTGTGCAAAGGGAAGAGAACATTTTTATAAAAAATGTGGATTCATAGAAAGACCAACGGATAAATTAGGTCCTGGAATGATTCAATACCTGTGATACCAGGGTTATAATTCCATAAACCACATGAGCTTGCTCAAATGTGGTTTATGGAATTCATGACCCGCCCCAACATGAGCATAAAAGTGGGATGAAATCCCACGATATGCGAATGTTGGTCAGATTGTGAGAGTGCGAAGCACGAAGCAATCTGAAGGTATCATACATATGTAGAAAAAAGGAAAGATTAAGATAAGGCAGGTGTGATATGAATATTTATTTAATTAGACATGGCAGACAGAACAGTAAATTATGTAATGTTGATGTGGAATTGTCCGGTGAAGGTAGAGAGCAGGCGCACTTGGTAGGAAAGCGTTTAGCTAAATATGGAATTGAAGTTGTGTATTCAAGCAATTTAATTAGAGCGAAGGAAACAGCAGATATAATAAATGAATATGTTAAGAAACCAAGATTTGTTGATGAAAGATTAAGGGAAGCAGAGTTTGGTGATTTAACAGGACTTGAAAATAGTGTCCTTAAAGAAAGATATAAGGATTTTCTCGCAGAGCGTTCGAAGATGGAAAAGGATATGGCATATCCCGGTGGTGAAAATTGCGAAATGGTATTTAACAGAGTTTTTGAAGCGATAGATGAGATAGCACATAAAGATTATGAAAATGTAGTGGTAGTAACTCATGGAGGTGCTATAAGGGCATTACTTACAGGCATAGTTAAGGCTGATTATGCTAAGTGGCTTACATTTGGCAGACAACTTGAAAATTGTAGTATATCTGAGATTATGTATGATAAAGATTTGGGAACATATCATATCGAGAGACTTAACGATTATGCTCATTTTGAAGATGAAGACAGATTATTAAGAAAACATTTTGGCAATGGATTTTTGAATCCAAATAAGTAATCAAGGAGTTAGTAATGGCAAAAAGTAATTACGACGGTAATAGTATTGCAGTATTAGAAGGGTTAGAAGCGGTTAGAAGAAGACCCGGAATGTACATAGGAAGTGTTGGAACAAAAGGGCTTAATCATTTGATTTATGAAATTGTTGACAACTCAGTTGATGAACATTTAGCAGGATATTGTAATGAAATAAAAGTAACATTGGAAAAAGACGGTAGTGCTACTATTAGTGATAATGGTCGAGGCATTCCGGTTGATATAAATGATAAGACAGGGCGTCCTGCAGTTGAAGTAGTATTTACAGTACTTCATGCCGGAGGAAAGTTTGGAGACGGAGGTTATAAGATTTCCGGTGGTCTCCATGGTGTTGGTGCATCAGTTGTAAATGCGCTTTCAGTATGGTTAGAGGTAAATGTTAAAAGAGACGGAAAAGTTTATAATCAAAGATATGAGCGTGGGAAAATAATGTATCCTTTGAAAGAAGTAGGAACATGTAGAAAAAATGACACAGGTTCAACAGTACAGTTTTACCCGGATGGCGAAATATTTGAAAAAACTTATTTTAAAGCAGATGCAATTAAAAGCAGATTACATGAAACAGCATATTTAAATCCAAATCTTACAATTATATTTGAAAATAAAAGAGTTGCAGAAGAAGAAGTAATTACTTACCATGAGCCTGATGGAATTTGTGCGTATGTTGCAGAATTAAATAAAGAAAAAGAAAAGGTTCATGATGTAATTTATTTCAAAAAGACTGTTGATGGGATTGAAATGGAAGTAGCATTTCAGTTTGTAAATGAATTTTCTGAAAATATTTTAGGATTTTGTAACAATATTTACACACAGGAAGGTGGAACACATCTTACAGGATTTAAATCAAAATTTACAATGGTAATAAATCAGTATGCAAGGGAATTAGGAATATTAAAGGAAAAGGATGCTAATTTTACAGGGGCAGACGTTAGAAACGGTATGACGGCAGTTGTGGCAGTTAAGCACCCTGAACCAAGATTTGAAGGACAGACAAAGACAAAATTAGATAATCCTGATGCCGGAAAAGTTGCTGCTGAAATTACAGGTGAAGAATTGGTATTGTATTTTGACAGAAATGTTGAAGTGCTTAAAAATGTTATTGCATGTGCTGAAAAATCAGCAAAAATCCGTAAGCAGGAAGAAAAAACAAAAACAAATATGCTTACAAAGACAAAGTTTTCAATAGACAGTAATGGAAAACTTGCTAACTGTGAAAGCAGAAAAGCAGAAGAATGTGAGATATTTATTGTCGAAGGAGATTCTGCCGGTGGTTCAGCAAAAAGCGCAAGAAAGCGTAGAACACAGGCAATTTTACCTATAAGAGGAAAAATCTTAAATGTTGAGAAAGCTTCTATCGACAAAGTTCTTGCAAATGCAGAAATTAAGACAATGATTAATGCGTTTGGATGTGGATTTTCTGAAGGCTATGGAAATGATTTTGATATAGAAAAATTAAAGTTTAACAAGATTATTTTAATGACGGATGCCGATGTTGACGGAGCTCATATCGATACATTGTTATTAACATTTTTCTATAGATTTATGCCTGAATTAATTACGCATGGACATGTTTATTTAGCAACACCGCCATTATATAAGGTTGTACCTAAAAAGGGAAAAGGTCAGTATTTATATGATGACAAGGCTTTAGAAAAATACAGAAAAGATCATAAAGGATTTACGCTTCAAAGATATAAAGGCTTAGGAGAAATGGATGCAGACCAGTTGTGGGAAACTACACTTAATCCTGAAACGAGAATTTTGAAGCAGGTAGAAATAGAAGATGCAAGATTAGCATCAGAAGTAACAGAAATGCTTATGGGAAATAACGTAGGACCTAGAAGGGACTTCATTTACGAACATGCGACAGATGCAGAATTAGATATATAAGCATTTAGGAAACAAAATGAATTTATTTTCTATAGATGTTTCCGATTACCAACCCCATCGTAGAGAGGGACAATACATATTATATAGGAGTAACATATGTCAGAACAGATAGTGAAAACAGAATATTCTGAGGTAATGCAAAAATCATACATAGATTATGCTATGAGCGTAATTTGTGCCAGAGCACTTCCTGACGCAAGAGATGGACTTAAGCCGGTACAGAGAAGAGTTTTGTACGCCATGGAACAGTTAGGACTTAACTATGATAAACCACATCGTAAATCAGCACGTATAGTTGGTGAAGCAATGGGTAAATATCATCCACATGGTGATAGCTCAATTTATGAAACATTAGTTGTAATGTCTCAGGATTTTAAAAAGGGAATGGCTTTAGTAGACGGGCACGGAAACTTCGGCTCAATTGAAGGAGACGGAGCTGCCGCAATGCGTTATACGGAAGCAAAATTAAAGAAATTTACACAGGATGTATATTTAGCAGACTTAGATAAAGATGTTGTTGATTTCATGCCTAACTTCGATGAAATGGAAAAAGAACCTGTAGTTCTTCCGGTAAAAGTTCCTAACATTTTAGTTAACGGAGCAGAAGGTATTGCCGTTGGTATGGCAACAAATATACCTACTCATAATTTAGGTGAAGTAATAGATGCAGTTATCGCATATATGGAGAATAATGACATTTCAACAGAAGAATTACTGGAAATAATGCCGGGACCGGATTTCCCAACAGGAGGAATTGTAGCCAACAAATCCGAGTTGGCAGACATTTATAAGACAGGAAACGGTAAATTAAAATTACGTGGAAAGCTTGAATTTGAAAAAGGTAAAGGAAAAGAGAAAGACAAGCTTGTAATAACAGAAATTCCTTACACAATGATAGGTGCTAATATTAGTAAATTTATATCAGACGTTATTTTACTTGTGGAAAATAAAAAAACAAATGATATTGTTGATATTTCAAATGCATCAGATAAAAATGGTATAAGAATAGTACTTGAACTTAAAAAAGGAGCAGATGTAGAAAAACTTACAAATATGCTATATAAAAAGACAAGGCTTGAAGATACATTTGGTGTAAATATGCTTGCCATAGCTGATGGAAGACCGGAAGTTATGGGGCTTAAATCAATAATTAAGTATAATGTGGATTTTCAGTATGAAATAACTACTAGAAAATATACAACAATGCTTAATAAGGCTTTAGAACAAAAAGAAATAAAAGAAGGTCTTATAAGAGCAACAAATATTATTGATTTGATTATTGAAATTATCAGAGGAAGTCAGCAGTTAAAACAGGCAAAGGAGTGTCTTGTAAATGGAAATACTGAAGGCATTAAATTTAAGAATCCTGAATCAGAACTGTTAGCAGCTAATCTTAATTTTACAGAAAAGCAGGCACAGGCAATTCTTGATTTAAGACTTGCTAAATTAATAGGTTTAGAAGTTCTTGCATTGCAGAAAGAATATGAAGATTTAGTAAATAAAATTGCTAAATACGAGGATATTCTTCACAGCAGACGTTCCATGACAAAAGTAATCAAGAAAGATTTGCTTGCAATCAAGAAAGAATATGGTCAGCCAAGAAGAACTGTTATTGAAGATGGAAAAGAAGCTGTATTTGATGATAATAAGATAATTGAGCAGGAAGTAGTATTTGTAATGGATAAATTTGGTTATGCCAAATTAATTGACCAGGCCACATTTGACAGAAACAGAGAAGCGGTAATTAAAGAAAACAAATATTATTTTAATTGCATGAATACAGACAAGGTGTGCATTTTTACAGACAATGGAAACATGCATCAGATAAAGATAATAAAAATGCCGATTAAAAAATTTAGGGATAAAGGTGTTCCAATAGATAATCTTGGAAATTACAGTAGTGCAGGAGAAAGCATTGTGGCATTATTTAGTGCTTCAATGATTAAAGATAAGAAATTATTGTTTACTACTAAAAAAGGTATGATGAAGCTTGTTGATGGCAGTGAATTTGAGACAACAAGAAATACAATTGCAGCTACAAAGCTTGGGGAAGATGACAGTCTTGTAGGAGTTCAGATTACAAGAATTACTTCAAAGCCTGTCGAGGATGAAGAGTATGAAATGCCGGTTGCATTAACAGGAGGTTCAGATGACGAATTTATGCCTATGGATGATGTTCAGTTAGAAATGAATTTTGATACACCTTCGCAAATGGATAGTGCAGGGAATAATACAGAACTTCAGTATACAAGGGAAATATTAGTTCTTCAGACGGAAAATGGGGTATTTTTAAGATTTCCACTTAAGGAGATTCCTGAAAAGAAGAAAACTGCAGTTGGTGTAAGAGGAATTAAATTAAATGCAGATGATTTTGTAATTAATGTTTATCTGTTAGATGTAGGAGACAATGATGTTGTTGAATACAAGGGAAAGAAAGTTGAACTTAGAAAACTTAAAACAGGAAGAAGAGATACGAAAGGTGTTAAAGTTCGAATATAAATGAGGACTTAGTAGAAAAGAGGGATACACTTGAAAAGTAAAATTTTTACAAAAATAGCAAAGAATATACAGGTTACAATTTTAGCAATTGCAATTATCGTAAGTAGCATACAGTTTAGTGGAGTTACGGAAGTCAAAGCAGATGACGCAACATTTGAGGCGAGCATAAGTGGATTTCCGGAAAGTTACAAGCCGTATTTAAGACAGTTACATGCAACATATCCTAACTGGACATTTCAGCCTTTTAATACAGGAATTGATTTTGGAACAGCAGTAGATAATGAAGCATCTAATGACAGAAGTCTTACACATACAAACTATTCAGAGTTTTTACAGAGCAATGCTTCAGGTGACTATAATACAGCTACAGGAAAATATATTGCAAAAGATGGAAGTACATGGGTAACAGCTTCTAAAAATGCAGTAGCATACTTTATGGATCCAAGAAATTTTCTTAACGATACATATGTTTTTATGTTTGAAAATTTAGCATATGATGCAGCTAATCAGACACAGGCAGGCGTTGAGGCAATACTTACAGGTTCATTTATGGCTAATACAAATATAGCTTACCTTGATGCAAATGGAACATATATTCCAACGGCAGAAAGCTATTCATCAAAGATATTGCAGGCGGCTCAGACTTCAGGTGCAAGTGCATATTATATTGCTTCAAAAATATTACAGGAAGTAGGTTCAGGTAGAAACGGAATTTATGCAGGAATGGGAGCAAGTGGAAGTGTATCCGGAAATTATTCAACATCATATAAAGGAATTTATAATTTCTATAATATAGGTGCAAGTACAAGTTCACAGCCCATTTTAAACGGTTTAAAATGGGCTTCAAACGCAAAGAATGGATATGGTACACCTTGGAATACTCCGGGAGCTTCAATAATAGGTGGAGCACAATATATAGCTGAAAAGTATATCAATGTAGGACAGAATACAACATATTTGCAGAAGTTTAATGTAACAGCTAAAAATACATATAAACATCAGTACATGACAAATATATTTGGCTGTGCATCAGAGACAGGAACTACAGCAAAAGCTTATGATACATTGGGAATTAAAAGTAATCAGCGTCATTTTATAATTCCTGTATACAACAATATGCCTGGAGATAATACAACTGTTACAATGGGCAAATCAGGAGATAAGACAGGTGTTATTACATCAAATGTAAATCTTAGACAGGGCCCAAGTACCGGATATAGTTCATTAACTAAATTAAGTAAAGATGATGTCGTTACAATAAAAGAAAACGTGCTTACAGACAGAAAGTATTCAGTAAGCTGGTTAAGTAATCCATATTGGACCAAAGTTGATGTAGTAAAAAACGGAGTTTCTTATACAGGATATGTTTCAACAGAATATGTTACACCTGAAGTTGAAAATAATTTGATTACAGGTACAACAGTAAGTGCTAAGGCAACTACATCAAATCCTAATGAAAAAGTAATTTACCGTTCAGACAATCCTGCTGTAGCAACAGTTGATGATGCAGGAAATATTACCGCTGTAGGTGATGGAACAACTACAATAAGAGCATTTGCAGTAAGTGGTAATTTTGCAACATATACAATACAAGTATTCACAAAAGGATGTGTATTAGATAAGACAAAGGCAACAATTGGTGTAGGTAAGAAAGTAAAATTAAATGCAACAGTATATCCTACTGATGCACCGGATAAGACAGTAACATGGACTTCAAGTAACACGTCAGTAGCTAAAGTTTCAAAAACAGGAAAAGTAACAGGTGTTGGAGTAGGAAATGCTACAATATCTGCGACTGCAACAGCTATAGGTGGAGCTGTAGGTACTTGTAAAATTAAAGTTATACGTCCGGTAACAGGAGTAAAACTTAATAAAACAAAGAAGACTTTAAGAGTGGGAAACACATATACTTTAAAAGCAACTGTGATTCCTGAGGATGCTACTAATAAAAATGTAAAATGGAAATCAGATAACACGGCAGTAGCTAAAGTTAAAAAGGGAGTGGTAACAGCAGTAGCTCCGGGAACAGCAACAATTACAGTTACTACTAACAATGGTAAAAAGACAGCAACGGCATTGATAACTGTTATTTCAGGTCAGATTGGCTTTAAGTCTGTTGCTTCATATAATCAGAACACAATTAAACTGACATGGAATGCGGCAACAAATGTAAGTGGATATATTATTTACAGAAGAAACAGTGCAGGCAAATATAAAAAGATTGCTAAATTGTCGGCTTCCGTAACATCATATAAAGATAAAAAACTTGTTACAGGAAACACATATAGCTACAAAATAAGAACTTATACTGTTAGTGGTGGAAAAACACATAAATCATCATTCTCAGCAGCAGCATCTGCAAAAGTAGTTCCAAAGAGGGTAAAATTTGTATCCGCAATGGCGTTGCAGGGAAATAGTGCTGTAGTAAGATGGAAGAGAGATAAATGGGTTACAGGATATCAGGTATACAAAAAGTCAAACATCCAGTTAAAATATAGAAGAGTAAGAACAACAAAGAAAAATACTGTTGTAAAATTTACTGATGGTAAAGCAGTTTCCGGCTATACATATTATTACAAAGTAAGAAGTTACAAGGTAGTTTATGGGAAAAAAGTATATGGAAAATATTCTAAGGTTGTATCTTTGAGCAAATAGCAGTAATATGTAGTAATAAATTAAAAGGAATTGAAAGAGAAAACAATGATAAAGTTAGTTGTAAGCGATGTAGATGGAACATTAATAAAACCGGGGGAGACAAGAATAAGTGAGAAAACATTGTCTCTTTTGGGTGAATTAAAGGAAAAAGGAGTTTTGTTTGCGGTAGCATCAGGGAGAGACTATGATGCTATCAGACCCCTTTTTGGAAAGATAAAAAATGACATTATTTATATCACTAATAATGGTGGAGTTGTTATGTATCAGGGGAAAGTCTTATGTAAGACACCTATAGATAAAATGCTTAGCGTAACAATAATGAATGAAATGCAGAAGAAAAGAGACTGCAGAGTTCTTTTAGCAGGAGAAACAGGATCTTATGTAAGCACATATGATACTGATTTTACAAGATATCTTGCAGAGCATGGATTTTCCACAGAAAATGTAAAGGACTTTAAGGAAGTTAAAGAACCTATTACAAAAATCTCCATATATGCAAAATATGGACTTACAGAGGAATTTTATGAATCAATAGTTGACAGATGGGGTGATAAAATAAAAATCGCCATATCAGGCAATAATTGGGTAGATTTAACTGATGAATATGTGAATAAGGGAAATGCACTTGCAGTTGTACAGCATATATTCGAAGTTACTTCAGAAGATACAGTAACATTTGGAGATAATTATAATGATGTTGAAATGTTTGAACGTTCTTATTATAGTTATGCAATGCAACATTCTCCTTCAGATATAAGAAAGTGTGCAAAGCATATAACTCCTGATGTTGACTCTATATTAGAAGATATTTTGAGAATGTAATTGAAAGGTAGGGTATCAGTTATGATAAAGAAAAAAGTTATTGCCTTAGGCATTAGTATGGTAATGGCAACAACAGTTCTTAGTGGATGTGGTTTAAAAAGCGATACTCCTGTAGTCGGAGATTTGTTTGGACTTAAAAGTGATGAGGCATTTGTAGTAGACAAATTAATATGCTCGGTGTCGGAAGCAAAATTAATAATACTTAACAGTGCAAATAAATACAAAAATGACTTTGGAGGAATTGTTGACTGGAGCCAGAAACTTGAGAAGACTACACTTGGTGATTTTGTAAAAGACGAAGTAAAGAATGATATATCAATCACATACACAATGGCAGCTTTAGCTGATAAGAATAATGTAACAATAGATGATGCAGAAAAGACTTCAATAGCTGCAGCAGCAAAAGAGTATTATAATAGTCTTACAGATGAAGAAAAGGATTATACAACGGCAACAGAAGAGACAGTTGAAACATTATTTACAAATTATTACAAGGCAAAGAAAGCTTATAATACATTGACAGCTAATGTAGGAGAAGAGATAAGCGATGAAGAAGCCAGAGTAATTAAAGTTCAGTATATTCATATCGATACTACAAAGACGAAAACAAATAAAGCAACTAAACAGTTAGAGGAAGTAATAAGTCTTGTTAATGGTGGATATCAGACATTTGCAAAAGAAGCAAAGCAGTATAGTGATGATGAATTAGTAACAAAAACAATAAAGAAAAATGAGGCAACACAGGATTATGAAATTGCCGCATTTGATTTAGCAAATGAAGAAATGAGTTCAATAATTACTCAGGATGACGGATTATATCTGGTATATTGTGAAAACAGTTATTTAAAAGATGAGACAGCACAGAATAAGAGTGCAATTATTGAAAGTACTAAGAATTCTGCATTTAGTAAGGTATATGACAATTATATTAGCGACGTAAAGAGTGATTTTAATACATCTGCATGGGATGATATAGCACTTCCTGATGGAGAAAATATGGTTAGCACAAATATAATGGATGTGTTTGATACTATTGCAGCTGAATAATATAATTTGAATTATTTAAGATTGGGATTGTGAGTGTACATGACACAAAAAATCCGTAAGTATCCAAACTGGGGTTTTTGACCCAACATATATTTAATTTAATAATAAAAAAAAGAACTGAAAATGATACGTTAATGTCAAGCAGACAAAATATCATTTTCAGTTCTTTTTTTATATTGTTATGAATGAAATATAATACATTGATATATATGAGAGTGTGAAAGTTTTTCTGTAAATTAATATTTAAATATAATTAATAGGCC